>JAXJUJ010000175.1:0-33411 GCA_036309125.1 Acutalibacteraceae bacterium
ATTCTGCTAAAGTCAACACTGAAAATGAGATCTCCGTTGATAAGCAGAAAATCGTCGCTCAACTGTTCTTTGATTCTGAAAAGTGCACCTGCTGTGCCGAGAGGTGTCTGCTCTTCGTAGTAGC
Organism: Acutalibacteraceae bacterium; assembly: GCA_036309125.1. GTDB lineage: Bacteria > Bacillota > Clostridia > Oscillospirales > Acutalibacteraceae > CAG-488. The sequence continues at coordinate 125 of JAXJUJ010000175.1, forward strand.
TGATTCTGACACCAAGGTTTGAGCCGTCGCCAAAATAGTTTATAATGTGTTCTTTCATATGGTGGACGACTATGATTATATCTGTTATTCCTGATTTCCTCAGGTTTTCTATCTGGTATTCAAGGACGGGTCTGCCGCAGATTTCAACCATAGGCTTCGGTCTGTCACCGTAAAAGCCTGCAAGTCTTTTTCCGAAACCGCCTGCCATAATAACAGCTTTCATTGTTTCACCAACTTATTTTAATCTCGTTAACGCCAAGTATGGATTTGAGAAGAGAATTATCCATAGCTGTGGAGGAAGTACGTGTTTCGTAAAAAAGCTTCATAATCTCAGCTTCAGGTGTTTTTACGATATGCTTCAAAGGAAGATTGTTTTTCTTCGCGATCAGAACACCTACATCGTATTTACTCAGTGATTCATCACCGCAGAGGTTAAGAGTCTGAGGTACGTCGATCATTGAAACAAGCTTTACGAGTATCTCTGCAACACTTCTGTAATCAAGCGCTGAGCGCCAAAGACCGTCTGCAAGAGTGAAATCCTGACCCTGCAAGGTTTTCTCGACGATATTATCGTAAAAATGCTTTTTATTTTCTAAAAGTGACGGCCCTATCATAAACGGGAGTCTTACGACGTTGAATCCGTAGTTTCGGACAAGCTTTTCTGCCTCGAGCTTCTGTCTGCCGTATTCGCTTACGGGCAGAGTCGGGTCGTTTTCTGAAAAGAGGGGATATTCGGTAGTGTTTTCACCGTAAACACAGTCTGTCGATGAAAAATACAGATTCTCAGCATTTTTGAAAGCTTTAAGGAAATTTTCGAGCGAAGTGACATTTATCTTCCGTGCGAAATCAGGATCTCTTTTTACGAGATCGAGATTGTGACAGGCTGAAAAATAGAAAATATTACATTTGGTTATATCTCCTGCAAGGCGGACGAGATTGTCAATGTCATTCTGATTGGTAATATCGAGTTTTATCCACTCAACACGGTCGGAGTGAAGGTTTTCTTTATTGCCGTGATAGGTAGCAATTATCCTCCCGTCAGTATTTCTGGCGAGAGCGTCTGTAACATATGAACCTAAAAAACCGTTTGCACCTATAACAATAAACATACTGCCACCCCTGAGCATATATATTGTATTTTAACATATATAAGTTTTTTATTCAACAGTAAAATGTTTAAACGCGAACAAAAGTCCAATACTGTAAAAAACGGAAAATAAATACAAAGTTAACAAAGAATTCATAAATAAACTGTTGACAAATCGCCTGTGGAGTTGTATATTTATAAATGTAGTTAGCACTCAACGCAAAAGAGTGCTAACGGTGCTAAAAGGCGGTGAGAGAATGGAACTCAGTCAGAGAAAAGAAAAGATACTCGCTGCTGTTGTAGAGCATTATATCAGGACGGGTGAGCCTGTAGGTTCCAAAACTCTCCTTAATGCACTTGATTTTTCAGTTTCAAGTGCAACGATAAGAAATGAGATGGCAGAGCTTTCAGCACTCGGATACCTCGAACAGCCTCACACATCGGCAGGAAGAATCCCTACCAATGACGGCTACAGGTATTATGTTGACCGTCTTATGGGCGTAAGACCGCTTGATGAGTCTGTTAAAAGACAGATTGAAGCAGGAATGTCCGTCAAGAATGCAAGTCCTGAAGCGATTCTTGCGAAAGCAAGTGAGTTTCTTGCAGATATGACAGAGTGTGCTGCGGTTTCGACAACTCCGTCGGGAGAAAATGCGACAATCAAACGAATTGAGTTCGTTCCGGTGGGAACAAGGACGGGCATGATCGTTCTGCTGACTTCGACGGGTGTTATCAAAAGTAAGGTTTGCAGAAGTGACGTTGACCTTAACTCCTCGATGATTGAGAAGTTTTATAATATTGTCAAATCGTCCTTCCTTGGTGTACCTCTTGATGAGATTGACACAGCCACTCTTCAGACACTCGTCGCTTCAATGGGAATGGATGCACTGACAATGATTCCTTTTGTTTCAGCAGTTTCCGAGCTTGCTCAGGAAGCGATGAGGACAATGGTTATGCTTGGCGGTCAATCCAATATCCTTCGTTACCGTGAAGATTACGGTACAACAGCCTACGAGCTGATGGACTTCCTTCGCAGAGGTGAACCGATAAGTCAGCTGCTTGCGAACAGTAAAGAGGATTTTGATGTCAAAATCGGTGGAGAAAACAAGTTCAAACAGCTTGAAAATTCAAGCGTTATAATGGCACACTACAACATTGACAGTGACAACCGCGGCTCGATTGGTATAATCGGACCGACGAGAATAGACTATGCAAGTCTTATACCGAGCGTAAGATACCTTACTGATCTGGTTGGTGAGCTTCTTACACAGACACTCAATGAAGACTGAAAGGAATGAAACACTTTGGCAAAGGATAAGAAAAATAAAAAGGCTGACGAAGAAGTAGTTGAGCAGAACGTCAATGAAGCAGCAGAGCCTTCAAAGGAAGAAGAGCTTCAGAAACAGCTTGATGAAAAAAATGATCAGCTTTTAAGAATGGCTGCGGAGTATGATAATTTCCGTAAGCGTTCGCAGAGAGAAAAGGAAGCGCTTTATGCAGATTGCAAAGCTTCGGTTATTAACGCACTGTTACCCGTGGCTGACAATTTCGACAGAATTTTTGCTAATCCCGACGGAACACTTGAGGATTACAAGAAGGGCGTTGAAATGACATTCAAACAGTTCAGCGACGTGTTCAAAAACCTCGGCATTGAATCTTTCGGTGAGGTTGGCGAAGAATTCGACCCCAACTTCCACAATGCAGTAATGCACACCGAAGACGATTCAGTAGGCGAGAATACAATCACAACAGTTATCGTCAAGGGCTATAAGCTCGGCGACAAGATTATCCGTCCCGCAATGGTAGCGGTGGCAAACTAAACATATCATATTATTGGAGGAATTTTATTATGGCAAAGATTATCGGTATCGACTTAGGTACAACAAACTCATGTGTATCAGTTATTGAAGGCGGCGAGCCTGTAGTTATCGCAAACGCTGAAGGCGCAAGAACAACACCGTCAGTTGTAGGCTTCGGCAAGAACGGTGAAAGAATGGTAGGCCAGGTTGCTAAGAGACAGGCTATCACAAATCCTGACAGAACAGTTGCATCAATCAAGCGTCAGATGGGTACAGACTACAAGGTTACAATCGACGATAAGAAGTACACTCCGCAGGAAATTTCTGCAATGATTCTTCAGAAGCTTAAGACAGATGCAGAAGCATACCTCGGTGACACAGTTACAGAGGCTGTTATCACAGTTCCGGCTTACTTCTCAGACGCACAGCGTCAGGCAACAAAGGACGCAGGTAAGATCGCAGGTCTCGAAGTTAAGAGAATTATCAACGAGCCGACAGCAGCTGCTCTCGCTTACGGTATCGACAAGGAAGACGATCAGAAGGTTATGGTTTATGACCTTGGCGGTGGTACATTCGACGTTTCAATCATCGAAATGGGCGACGGCATCCAGGAGGTTCTTGCAACAGCAGGTAACAACCGTCTTGGTGGTGACGACTTCGACCAGAGGGTTATGGACTGGATCGTAAACGAATACAAGGCTTCAAGCGGCATTGACCTTCGTTCAGACAAGATGGCTATGCAGAGACTTAAGGAAGCTGCAGAAAAGGCTAAGATCGAGCTTTCAGGCGTTACATCATCAGACATCAACCTTCCGTACATCACAGTTGATGCAACAGGTCCTAAGCACCTTGAAATGACTCTCACAAGAGCAAAGTTCAATGAGCTTACAGCAGACCTCGTTGAAGCAACAATGGGTCCTGTCCGTCAGGCTATGAAGGACTCAGGTCTTGCAGCTTCAGAAATCGATAAGGTTCTTATGGTTGGTGGTTCTTCAAGAATTCCTGCTGTTCAGGATGCAATCAAGAAGTTCATCGGCAAAGATCCGTTCAAGGGAATTAACCCTGACGAGTGTGTTGCAATCGGTGCATCACTTCAGGCAGGTGTTCTCGGCGGTGAAGTTAAGGGTCTCCTTCTTCTCGACGTTACTCCGCTTTCACTCGGTATCGAAACAATGGGCGGTATCAACACAAAGATCATCGACAGAAATACAACAATCCCTGTAAAGAAGAGCCAGATCTTCTCAACTGCAGCTGACAATCAGCCTTCAGTAGAGGTTCACGTTCTTCAGGGTGAAAGAGAGTTTGCTAAGGATAACAAGACTCTTGGTATCTTCCACCTTGACGGAATTATGCCGGCACGTCGCGGTGTTCCGCAGATCGAAGTTACATTCGATATCGACGCTAACGGCATCGTTCACGTTTCAGCTAAGGATCTCGGCACAAACAAGGAGCAGTCAATTTCTATCACAGCTTCAACAAATATGTCTAAGGAAGACATCGAAAAGGCAGTTCACGAGGCAGAGCAGTTCGCTCAGGAAGACAAGCAGCGCCGTGAGGAAGTTGACACAAGAAATAACGCAGACCAGATGGTTTACCAGTGTGAAAAGCTTATCTCTGAGGAGGGCGACAAGTTCTCAGAAGAGGATAAGGCAGCACTTAATGCAGATATAGAGTCACTTAAGGAAGCTCTCAAGGGCAGTGACATCAACCTTATCAAGAATAAGCAGGAAGCTCTCCAGGCTAAGTTCTATGAGATTTCAGAGAAGATGTACAAGGCTGCTCAGGCTGCAGCAGGTGCACAGGGCGCTCCTGATATGGGCGATATGGGCGGTGCTCCTAATGGTGGCAACGACGGCTTCTACGAGGCAGACTACACAGACGTAACAGACGACGAATAATCTAAATATTCTGAATTGGGGATTGCGGAGGATAGTTTTTCTTCCGCAACCCCTGTTTAAGAGTCAGGGGCTTTATTATGGCTGATAAAAGAGACTACTATGAGGTGCTCGGTGTTGATAAAAACGCGAGCGCTGATGAAATTAAAAAAGCATACAGAAAAAAGGCGAAGCAGTATCATCCCGACCTTAATCCCGGTGATGCAGCCGCAGAAGCAAAGTTCAAGGAAGCTAACGAAGCTTACGAAATCCTCAGTGATGATCAGAAGAAGGCTCGTTATGACCAGTTTGGTCATGCAGGTGTAGATCCTAACTACGGAGCAGGTGGCGGCGGATTTGGTGGCGGATTCGGCGGATTTGGTGATGACATTGATCTTGGTGACATCTTTTCAAGCTTTTTCGGTGGCGGATTCGGAGGTGGATTCGGTGGTGGCGGTCGACGCTCCAACCCGAATGCTCCGAGAAGAGGCGAGGATTTACAGTCTACCGTTACTATTTCTTTTGAAGAAGCTGCAAAGGGCTGTAAACGTAAGGTTGATGTGAATCGCATCGAAATCTGTCCTGAATGTGACGGAAGCGGTGCGCAGAGCGGTACACAGCCTACAACGTGTCCTGAGTGTCACGGATCCGGTCAGGTTACTGCACAGCAGAGAACACCTTTTGGTGTTATTCAGACACAGAGAGCTTGTTCACGATGCGGCGGAAAAGGTAAAATTATCGAAACTCCGTGTCAGAAATGCCGTGGCAGAGGCCGTACGACGAAGCACAGCACTCTCGAAATCGACATCCCTGCAGGTATCGATGATCGTCAGACACTTAAGGTCAGAGGCGAGGGTAACAAGGGTATCAATGGCGGCCCGGCAGGTGATCTTCACGTTAACGTAAACGTGCGTCCTCATCCGTTCTTTGAGCGTGACGGATATAATGTCTGGTGTGAGGTTCACGTTTCTGTTGTTCAGGCGACTCTTGGTGATACTCTTCAGGTGCCTACACTTGACGGCAAAGTGAAATATGACATTCCCGCAGGTACACAGCCCGGAGCTGTTTTCGTACTCAAAGGAAAGGGTATTCAGAACATACACACAAAAGTACGCGGAAACCAGATGGTACGTATTATTGTGGATATTCCTACAAAGCTCAATGAAGAGCAGAGAGAAGCACTTCTCAGATTCAATGAGGCAATGGGTGGCCACAGACCTGATATGGATGACAAAAAAGGCTTTTTCGGAAAGAAGCGTAGATAAGCAATGAGATATAACACTTATATTTTTGACCTTGACGGAACAATTCTTGATACACTTCTCGACCTCGCAAATGCAGTAAATTTCGCAATGCGTTCAAAGGGGTATCCTGAAAGAACTGTGGATGAAGTCAGAAGCTTTATCGGAAACGGAATCAAGGTTCTTATCAGACGAGCTGTTCCTGAAAATACGGGCGAAACGGACTATGCCGAAGCGCTTGAAATTTTCACGAAATACTACCTCGAACATATCGCTGACTACACGAAGCCGTATGACGGAATAGTTGATGTGATAAATGAACTTAAAAACAGAGGCTGTAAAACGGCAGTTGTTTCAAACAAAGCACATTTTGCAGCGCAGGCAGTTGTTAAAGATTTCTTCGGTGATATTTTTGATGCTGTCACGGGTAAGATGGATGAATTTCCTGCAAAGCCCGAACCCGATTCACTTCTTTATACAATCAAAACTCTCGGTGTTGATAAAAAAGATTGTATTTACATCGGCGATTCCGACGTTGACGTGCTCACGGCACACAATGCAGGTCTTGAATGTATCGGTGTAACCTGGGGTAACCGTGATGAAGATATCCTCCTCGCAAGCGGTGCTGAGTTCATCGCACACGAACCAAGAGAAATATTGGATATATAATGAATTAACCTCCCGATCGGTTTTGACCGAGTGGGAGGTTTTTGCATATTTATAGTCCTAAACCTATATTTGTTTTATCTCCTATATAAACACCTGCATCTGTGAAGTTGTTTTTTGCAAGGTTAATAAACTTTCCGTTAAATCCGTATTCAGATAAATCAGATACAGGAACAAACTTAACTTCACTGATAGGATTTGATTCAAATTCATTTGTTGGTAATTTAATTTTACCGTCAGCTCTATGTAGAAGAAAAGTTATATGTACCAGGGTGTGATCACTTGCAGAAACATCACACAGATAAAGAAGTTTAATTATTTGAACATCAAGTCCGGTTTCTTCTTTCATTTCACGGATAATACCCTGTTCAATTGTTTCACCTTGTTCCAATTTTCCACCGGGTAGAGACCAATTTCTTCTATCACTAAGTTTTTGTTTAACTAATAAGATTTTATTATCTTCAATCAGAATACCTGTAACACGGATATTAAAATCATATTTTGACATACTTCGTTCACCTGAAATTAAATTTAATATTAGTATTATACCATCACAGCTAAAACAAATCAACCTTACCAATAACACGTAAGACACATTCAGAGAAAATATTGACAAATTCGGGTTTGTCGGGAACTTTTAATTTTAAAAGTTCTGATTTATTCTGGCTCCCTTGTGTAAAGGGAGCTGTCGCGAAGCGACTGAGGGATTGTCAAAATCCTTGAATTATCAACAATCCTCCCGTCACGGCTACGCCGTGCCACCCTCCTTTACACAAGGAGGGCTGGGATTACTGCTAACGTTAAATCCCCCCACAACCTCGAATTTACTGAAAATATTTTCAAAAAAAGACCTCACACAAGGCGAGGTCGAAATGATATTTATATTAGTCTTGAATAATACGATTTGGACCATTGTTGTATAATTTTTCAACGAAAATAACATCTTCAAAATCCAGGTTGCCGTAATAGCCTATTCCAACCATTTCTATCTTTGTAAAAGTACCTTCAAAAGTAATCACATCATCTTGAGAGAGATTCATAACAAAATCTTTTTGGTCGCTATTATAATGTAAAGTTACATGACCTGCCCTAACTTGTGCATAAACATAATCTTCATTAACGCTCACAACTTGTGCATTACATTTGTATCTCTGACCCATATGAGTCTCTTCTGCTCTAAGACTGTTTTCTTCATAATCATCTATGATTCTTTCAATCGTCATCACTTTTGCAGGTGGATAAGTTTTCTCTTTTTTTTCACAAGCATTCAAAGCGAAGATAGAAGCAAGTGCAAGGATAATACAAATTGACTTTTTAATAGCTTTCATTTTTTTACTTCTCCTCAATTGTTTATTTAAGGTTATTGTACACCACAAGTAGTGTAAAGTCAATACACTACATCTGATGTATTGTAGTATTTTTTTGAGGTGATAGGCTTGAAAAAATATTATGAAATAATAAGAGATTTGCGAGAAGATAACGATTACACCCAGAAGGAAATAGCAGATGTTCTGAAAACTACTCAGCAGGTTTATTCGCGCTATGAAAAAGGTATCAACGAAATGCCCATAAGACATCTCATTGAGCTTTGTAAGTTTTATAATGTTTCAGCAGACTACATTCTCGGCTTGGATGAAAAATAATTATAATGTAAGTTTTCTGCATATTTTTCTACTATTCGAAGCCACGGTGAACCCCTTTCTCGTCAGACATTAATCTGTCAACTTTTTACAAAACCATTGACTTGTAGTCATCTTTGTAATATAATCACTCGCCGAGGGGGTTATATTTATGAAAAAATTTATTGCTATTCTTTTCTCGATCTTATTGATCGTAACACTTTTCTCAGCATGTTCCGGATCATCCGGCAGCAGTAGCTACGACTACGATGATTACGATAGCTATGACAGTTATGACAGCTATGACAGCTACGACAGTTATGATTATGATGATTATGATTACGACGATTATGACGGTTATGACTACGACAGCAACGATAAATACTATTCTGATAACGATTACAACAACGACGGAAAGATCAATGATGATGAATTTCAGGGTGCTGTAAACGATTATATGGATGACTATTTCGCTAATTATTATTATTAAAAACAACTTACACAGACAAAACAAAAGAACCGCGACGAAGGGCGGTGTAAATTAGGGATTTGGTAGGTTTAAAGTTGCCCTTTTCCGCTTATACTTTATGAAAAAACCTCGTAAGGCGTCAGTTTTAACGACGTCATTCGCCAAAAGAATTGATTTAAGGCTATCAAATCCCTAATTTACGCCGCCCAATCTGCGGTTCTTTTTATTTTTTTATTACCAGTTTTTCAAAGCTTCTTTGGCACCATAATACTCTGAATACTCATTATACTTGGACTCAAACTCTTTCTCTTTCTCGATTTTCCTTTGAAGTATTACTTCATCTTCATAATCATCAAAAGACATACCGTGTATAAATATCTGTTCTTCATTGACATAAATCGAAACACCGTATGTTTCGTTATCCGGCTTGTAGATAATATTATCAATCGCCACTGAGCCGTATTGAGAAGTTTCAACTGAGTCAGGCAATGAATCCATAATATCGTCACAAACAAATTCTTTTGACCATTCATTCTGAAGACTATCTGCTTCACATTTAATAGTGGCATATACATGGTATGCACCGAGATAATTGTCGATGTCATCGACAGTTACCTCGATATTTTTAAGTCCGTTCTCAATCGCATATTCACCTTTGTAAGCTTCCTGCACTGCAGTTTCAAGTTCAAGCTGAATTTCCTTGATAGCGGCGTTCTTTTTTGAGGCAGAGCTGATACCTATTATCGCAAAAACTGCGACAATCGCACCGACAGCTATCAAGACCTTTTTTATGTCACGCGCAAAAAAATCCTTGATTTCCTTAAAGGTGTATTTTTTGAACAAGAAAAGGTATACCAATACACCTATAATTAACATACACAAACCTACTATGATAGGCAATTTCCAGTAAGAATCAATCATTTATGAAACCTCCTCTTTTCAGGACATCAAACAGGCTTACAGCTTTTCCGCAAATTAATGTCTTACAAATATAATATATACAGAAACGCTATTTTGTCAATAGATAATTTCGAAAAAGAACATTTAAAAGAAAAATATCAAAATTGACAAAACGCAAAAATTACGTTAATATAAATTTATTTCTCTAACAGTAAAGGAGAGTTTCTATGTTTTGCAGTAATTGCGGAGCTGAGATATCAGAAAAATATGCTTTTTGTAAATTTTGCGGCGCTCCACAGCCTAAAAATCAACCTGCTGACGAAGCAAAAGTGACACCTGACGTTGTACCGGATAGAAAAGAATATATCAGTGATTCCAGAGCAATAACCACTCCGACAGTTCAACCTACGGATACCAATACAGATAACCAACCGAAGAAATCTCATACTAATATGATCATTCTGACTGTCGTAGCACTCATACTCGTTGCTGCTGTTGCAGTGACAGCGATACTCCTTTTCGGACAAAAAGACAGTACTGACTCTGATTCTGATGCCAATCAGGCACAAACCGAAAGTTCATCTGATTCTGTCACGACAAGCACAATTCCTTCAGAGGTGTTGTCTGTGGTGATACCCGGCTCTACAAGCACTACAACGACTACAGCTACATCAGAATCCTCGTCATCCACAGCTACGGATTCATCGACCTCTGAGTCTGAAAATGTTTCTACGAAAGCTCCTTCAGCAGTTATACCGCCATCACCAACTTCTGCACCGAGCAAACCATCACTTTCAAGTGCAGAAACCGTGGCTTTAAATCACGTGCGTTCACTCTTCCCACTCAATCCTAAGGCGATGTCAAACTACGAGCTGCTTGGATGGAGTAATTATCTGAAAATAGTCGATAACAGCGTAATCAAGGCAACTAACAAATCAAGCAAAAGTGATGCATATGCCGAAATGTCAAAAGTCTGGGGTGTGCCCATATACAATGCAGAAGATCTGATAGATGTTTCTTTGGATGAAATTGACCACTCTGCTTCCCTTGCAGAAAGATACGGCAGCAACATAACCGTCACAGGAAAAAATTTCAACTCATCTTACATCACAAAGGATCAGGCTCAGACTTATATAAATCAGACTATCGCAAAAAACAAAAGCTACTCAAAGATAGTTGTCGATCCCTCTCTTATAAACTGGAACAGCGTAGACTACTACGCTAAGGTCACATTCGATGGATCAGTTTCAGGCTCACTGAAAACCGAAACAGGCCTGCAGGTCTACATACTCGGCTCAGTCAACGGAACGTGGAAGGTTTTATACAGTGAAGAGCCGGAAGAAGCAAACGGAAAAATGGGACTTATGTCACTGACTTTCCTTAACAATTTCTTCTATGCAGGATAACAGAAAAGGTCGCAACAAAAGTTGCGACCTTTCTGACTTTTCATAACCAACAGCCGTATTGACTTTTATGTGAAAAGCCTGTAAAATAAGACTACGTTATAATAATCATATAAGGAGAAGATTAAAATGGGTATGGATCCTTTTTTACCAACATTATTAGGAATTTTCATGGCTATTCCGCTCGGTCTGATACCTGCGTTTATAGCCAAAAACAAAGGTTACAATTTCTTTCTCTGGTGGCTTTATGGATGGGCGATTTTTATTGTAGCTATCATCCATGCTTGTGTTCTCGAGGATAAGAGTGTTAAGTTCAACTACATTACGCCGAATATGAACGCTCCGATGCAGCCAACATATCAGCAGCCTGTATATCCGCCACCGGCACAGCCTGCATACCAGCCGCCTGTATATCAGCAACCCGTACAGCCTGTTTATCAACAGCCTGTTCAGCCGACGTATCAGCAACCTGTATATCAGCAACCTGTACAACCTGTATATCAGCAGCCGGCGTACCAGCAGCCCGTACAGCCTGTTTATCAGCAGCCTGCAGAACCGGTTCCTCAGTACGCTCAGCCTGTTGCAGCTGACACAGCAGCTCCCGCTGAACCTGCTGACAATCAGCCTCAGATATAACGTAAACCCGTAGCAAGTCGCTACGGGTTTTAATTTTTCGGGTGCTTTAAGTCTTGATGTATCTGAACTATTCAGGCTCCTTTGCACAAGGAGGGTAGGGGTGACTGCGAACTTTCTATCACTCCTACAAGCCTGAATTTGTATATATCTTTTTCATATAAAAACACCGTACTTTCGCAATGAAAATACGGTGTTAATTTTAGCCTATAATATAATCCTTGTGTTTCTCTAAAAATCTTATATCCACGATAGCTTTGATATAAATTCCGTCGCCACGGTAGTCCTCTTCAAGGAGAACACCATCCTCACGGATGTAGTTGACGAGTCCACCGTCGCTGTAGGGGATGAGCAATTCAGCCTTTTTACGTGTAAGTGGCAAAGCAAGCTGAATCTGTGCGAGGAGATTGTCGAATCCTCGTTCGTTGAGAGCTGAAATCATAACAAATTTACCCTCAGCGGGAAGAACGAAAGAATTGTCACAAAGATCGCATTTATTGAGAACCGAAACAATTGGTTTGCCCTCGCAACCGAGTGACTCAAGAAGGGCTTTGGTAACTGCAAGATGTTCTGCACAGCACGGGTCGGAAGCATCGCACACGTTGAGGATAACGGAAGCTGATGCAGCTTCTTCAAGTGTTGAGTGGAAAGCCTGAACAAGGTGGTGCGGAAGTCTGCGGATAAGACCAACCGTGTCGATGAGCATAACGCTTCGTCCGTCGGGGAGAATCAATGCTCTTGAAGTCGGGTCAAGCGTTGCGAAAAGCTTGTTTTCTGCAAGAACACCTGCATTTGTAAGTGCATTCATAAGTGTTGATTTACCTGCATTTGTGTAGCCGACGATTGCAACTGTTTCGACTCCGTCTTTTTCTCGTCTTGTGCGAAGCTGTTCACGTCGTTTTGCAATTTCTTTCAGGTCTTCTTCGAGACTCTGGATTCTTCTTCTGATATGACGTCTGTCGCTTTCGAGCTTTGTTTCACCGGGGCCTCGTGTACCGATACCACCGCCAAGCCTTGAAAGCTGAGTACCCTTACCACCCAATCGGGGGAGAGAATACTTGAGCTGAGCGAGTTCGACCTGGATTTTACCTTCTCCGCTCCGGGCTCTTGCAGCGAAAATATCGAGAATCAAGGTTGTACGGTCGATGACACGTATTTCTGTTTCATTTTCAATGTTTCTTTGCTGTGATGGAGTAAGCTCACCGTCAAAAATAAGCAGGTCAACGTCATTTGCTTCTGCAAATTCCTTGATTTCTTCAAGCTTACCACTGCCGACGTATGTTGCAGAGTCGGGACGGTCTCTCTTCTGCAATGTTTTTGCACAGACAACTGCGCCTGCAGTACGTGCGAGCTCTTCAAGCTCATCTATCGAAACTTCGGCATCGTAGGTGTCCATATCGATGCCGACGAGCATCGCAACCTCAGGTGCCTGACTGTTTTCGTGTAATTCCATAAATCAATATCCTTCGGGATTATTTTTCTGCCATCTCCAGGAGTCTTCGCACATTTCGTCAAGACCTCTTTCGGCTTTCCAACCAAGTGTTTCGAGAGCCTTTGACGGGTCTGAATAACAGGTTGCAAGGTCGCCCGGACGACGGTCAACAATTTTATAGTTAAGCGGTTTACCGCAAGCCTTTTCAAAAGCATGTACGATGTCAAGAACGCTGTAACCGATACCTGTACCGAGATTGTAAGCGTCAACACCGTTACCTGAAAGAACCTTTTCAACAGCCTTAACGTGGCCGAGAGCAAGGTCAACAACATGGATGTAGTCACGGACACCTGTGCCGTCGTGTGTATCGTAATCGTCACCGAAAACGCTCAGACAAGCAAGCTTGCCGACAGCAACCTGTGTGATATACGGCATAAGGTTGTTCGGAATTCCGTTCGGATTTTCGCCGATTCTGCCGCTCTTGTGTGCACCGATGGGGTTGAAGTAACGAAGGATTGCGATGCTCCAGTCGTTGTCTGATGCCCAGAGGTCACGGAGAATGAGCTCGATCATATACTTTGTTGTGCCGTACGGGTTTGTTGTACCGCCGATCTGCATTGTTTCCTTAAGCGGTGAGGGATTGTTTTCACCGTAAACAGTAGCAGATGAGCTGAAAACAATCTTCTTACAGCCTGCATCACGCATAGCTTCGCAGAGTGTAACTGTACCGCCAATGTTGTTTTCGTAATATTCAAGAGGCTTTGCACAGCTTTCACCGACAGCCTTAAGTCCTGCAAAGTGGATTACTGCATCAATCTTGTTTTCTGCAAAAACCTTATCAAGACCTGCCTTGTCACGGATGTCGCATTCGTAAAATTTGAAATCCTTGCCTGTAAGCTCCTTGATTCTGTTAAGAGCTTCGGGACAGCTGTTGTAGAAATTATCTACGATAACAATTTCATAACCTGCATTAAGAATCTCAACGCAAGTGTGTGAGCCGATGTAGCCGGCACCGCCTGTAACTAAAATAGCCATTTAAATCACTCCAATTGACAAATTTTCACCTATACTGTATTATTATATAAGTTTTAAAAACAAATTGCAATAACAAATGAGGTTATTATGGGTAATTTATCAGATATCGGTGTAATAAAAAGTGTTCTTCAGAGGCACGGTTTTACTTTTTCAAAGGCACTCGGACAGAATTTCATTGTCAATCCGTCTGTTTGTCCTCGGATTGCAGAGGAAGGCGGGGCGAGAGAGGGAGTAGGTGTTCTTGAGGTCGGTGCAGGTATCGGCGTTCTTACAGCTGAGCTTGCGAAGCGTGCAGACAAGGTTGTCTGTGTAGAGCTTGACACAAGACTTCTGCCTGTTCTTGACGAAACTCTTGCAGACTATGACAATATAAAAATAATCAACGGTGACATTCTTAAGGTTGATCTGCACAAAATCCTTGAAGAGGAATTCGGCGATATGCCCGTTATAGTCTGTGCAAATTTGCCATATTATATTACATCTCCTGTTATTATGCGACTTCTTGAAAGCAGACTCAATATCGAATCCGTAACCGTAATGGTGCAGAAGGAAGCGGCAGTGCGCCTTTGTGCCGATGTCGGAAGCAGAGATTCTGGCGCTGTAACTGTAGCGGTTAATTTCTATTCGGAAGCGCAGAAGCTTTTTGATGTTTCAAGGGGTTCGTTTATGCCAGCTCCGAATGTTGACAGTGCGGTCATCCGACTTGATATCCGCAAGGAAGTGCCCGTTGAAGTGACGGACGAAAAGTTCTTCTTCTCTATGGTGCGTTCAGCATTCAGTCAGCGAAGAAAAACAGCGTCAAACGGTATCAGCTCGGGACTCGGAATGCCGAAGCAGAAGGTGATTGAAGCAATCGAAAACGCAGGACTTCCGTCAACGGTCAGAGCCGAAAGCCTGACGATGGAAGAGCTCGGTGTGCTTTGTGAAGAGCTTTATAAATTGAGATAAGAAAACGGATAGCTCGTGTGAGCTATCCGTTTCAGCTTAGTATGTGAATTTGTTTGTTATGGTTTCTTCGAAATCCATGTCCATATAGGTAGAAGGTGAATCTTCAGATGCCTTTGTCGAAGCTTTAATATTTCCTGACGCGTGAAATTCAATGCTGGAGATTCTGCCTTTGCTATCGATAACGGCAATGATTTCCGGATCTTTGAATTTTGCTGTGCAGTATTCAAAAAGTAAAGGTATATCAAGACCGTCTATAGGGATTTCTTCGTCAAAAAATCCGATTGTAAGCTTGTAGCCGCCATTGTATGCAACAGCAGTTGCACTTTCTATGTCTGACAAATTAAGCTCGTTATAAGCGATAATGTCTTCGATTTTTTCTCCTCTGAGGGTTTTACCTTTGTAGAAAGTGTATTTTACGTCTTCGTTATCGTAATCAGTAAGATTCTCAAATAAAGTTTTGAGCATTGTATCTTCTACACCGTTTGTCAATACTTCATTGACGGTTATGTTGACATCATCGGAAACAACCAGTGTGCATTTAATCTGGTCGTAAGATTTTTTCACACTGTCGTTGTAAAGCTTTATAATGTCATCTTTACTCATTGTAGGATTGATTGAACCAACGGCAATCTGCAACACCGTAAGTGCATCTGAAGCGTTGATTTTACCGTCAGAGTTCATATCAGCAATGTTTTTGTTGAATCCTGAAGGATTTGAACCGACGGAGTATTGCAGAATGAGCAACGCGTCTGAAGAATTGATTTTACCGTCAGAGTTGACGTCACCTGCAGTTGCGGCAAAAACTGTGAATGATGAAGTGAGAATAATGCCGAGAACAAGTAGTGCGCATAATACCTTTTTCATTGAAAAATCCTCCTTAAAAAAATTCGTCTATCATTAAGCAGTCAGCTTAAATCACGTTTGTGACAAAAATTTTTAATATATATGAAAATGACATAAACAAAGAGTTTTACAGAATCACCTTAACGTAATTTTATCATACATTAAGTCTGAAAGTAAAGCGAAAAAGCAAAATTGATGTAAAAAACGGCAAAAAAGAAAAGCAAGCGAAAAAAACACTTGCTTTTACTCTTTATTACGCCTTCACAAACCAGAATTCACTTATCATAAATCCGTCAATCGGCTCAGTGATTTCAAGAGTTGCGCTACCGTTTACGATGAATTTTTCAGGTATGTCATAAACAACGCTTGCAAAGCCGTCTGCAAGATAAAGCTTTTCAAATTCTTCATCTCTTACACCACCGTACTGTTTACCGTCATGGATAACGTTGCCGTTTATCATAACCTTGTGGTGAATGATATCGTCATTCGGATTTGTTTTATATGTAATGCGAAGCTTATAGTCACTCGCTGTGAGCCCTGCGACGGTAGTTTCAAAGTTAAAATGGTCATAAACCTTCGTTATGCACATCGGAAGCTCGGCATCAAAGTTCATATCTCCACGGAAGTTCATATAGAATTCGCCCTTCTGCTTTCCGCAGACTTCAAATCCGTGCTCTGCAAAGGAGAAATAATATTCGTCGTGAGCAACCTTGTTCCTGTCGAAGTAGAGAAGTGCATTTTCGGGATTTTTCTGTAGCTTTTCAAGCAGATAACGTCTGTCAGTAACGGGATTGTCGATAGTCATAAGAGTACAACCTCTCTCCCATTTCATTCCGTGATAATGCTCCACATCAAGCTGAATGCCGATCTGATTGAAAAGAAGCTCTGCATACTCGTCGATTTTCTGACGGTTGAGCTTGTATTCGTCAGAGAAATCAGTTGAAAGAACCTTAACTGCACCGTCAACATTGCCCTTACGGACAAGGATTTCTGCTTCGTTTATAAGCCCGATTTCGAAAATTCTCCTGTCACGAACGAGCTTGTCACAGTATGCTCTGAAGAGGTGAAGGACAAATCTCCAGTTTTTCATAAGCTCGGGATTGCTTTCTGCAAGAGAAACGAAACCTTCGAAATTAGGCTGAATATTTCCGTTTTCCTTCGGGTCACAGCTCCAGTTCTGCTCAAGTGAAATGATAAGCTCTGCGATTGCATCAGTGTCGGCACCGGGGAAGAAGGTTCTGCAATAATCACGGACAATTTCTCTTAAATCGTAATTGAAATCAAGATCCATTGCACCCCATACACACTTGTTCAGGTCATCGTTGACACCCTCGGAATATGTAACACTTCCGACTGCATACTGACGGGTAATTCTGTGATAAAGTCTGTACTCAGACGGACGGGGATTGACAGCTTCACGGCTGAGAGTTGCAGCAAGTGCGTAGTGCCAATCATCACGGTCAAAATGAACAGGAGTTTCACAGCGTACGTTGTGACCGATATCGGGATAAAGACGGATAGGATAACGCTTGTCAATCTTTCTGCGAAGCTCGTCAAGCGGCATAGCGTGGTTAGGTCCGTAGATAACACCGTCGATTTCTTCAGGACACTTTGCCATTTCTTTTACAAAACGCTCACCCCAGTCAGGGTATTCGTGCGGAGCCTGAGCTGACGGCCACATCTGGATATTCGGGAAAACCTTCTGCATTTCACGCTTCATTTTCACGCAACGCTGAACGAATGCTTCACCCTGCATATCGCCCGGGTCGCCTCCCGGAGGAAAGAGCACATCAAGCTTCGGAAGGTCATCGTAAAGCTTATGCATTTTTGCCATTGTTTCTTCGTCGCTGTCCTTGCTCCAAAGCTCGTGCCATACGGAGAGGTCGATGTCATATTCAACGCAGATTTCTGACATGGCGATAAGCATTTCCTTCTGAGAGAAACGCATAAGTGTGCTTTTTTCTTCACGCACACCTGAATCTGCCTCGACCATATTAGTGCCGAAAAGCATAAGGTCACGGATGTAACGCTCGTATTCAGCCTTGCCCCACATATCAACTGTGTTGTTCATATCAGTATAGCTGAGCTGATGACCGCGGATTTTCATTGACGGCACTCTTGAAAGGCTGATATTTTTGACGAGGTATATTTTACTGCCCTCATAAACTGCAGCCTTGATAAACTCAGCAAAGCCGTAAATAAGGCTTCTGAGTCTGTGTGCAGTGATGAGAATTTTGTTATCATCGTGATCGACCTTATACTCTTCGCTTTCGCTTTCCTCTTCAATTATGAGTGAAACGAAATTGCCTGCAGGGGCTTCGTTAACGATTTCAGGCGAAAAGCCTGATCTGATTTCAATTTCTTCAGCGAATAATTCAGCTGCTTTTATCTCCGTCGGAGAGTCTGCAACTATTTTAAAATCTGAAAAATCATATCTCACAAGAATCACATCCTTGATTATTTTGATAATTTAGTATATCATACATTTATATTTGAATACAACAGAAAGCGGATAAATTATGATAGAAAAGATTAAAGAAAAGAATGTGTGGGATTACCTGAAGGAAACTTCGTTGCCTATTGTGCTTTACGGAATGGGTAACGGGACGGATATGGTAATGGAAAAGCTTGATGAAATAGGGGTAAAAGCTTCGGAAGTTTTTGCGAGCGATGAGTTTGTACGCGGTCACAGCTTCCGTGGCTACAAGGTGATAAAATATTCGGATGTCTGCGAAAAATACGAGGATTTCGTGATTGTTGTCTGCTTTGCCGTACACGATGAAGCGATGCTTGAAAAAATCCGTAAAATGTCACAGGAGCATACTCTTTTTGCACCGAATGTGCCGATTGTCAATGACGGCGTTTTCACGCGTGAATTCATCGAGGAACACGACAAGGAATTTGACGAGGCTTATGCACTTCTTTCTGACGATTTTTCCCGTCAGAGTTATATCGATATCCTTAATTTTAAAGTGAGTGGAAAGGTAGAATATCTTTTCAAATGCCAGAAAAACAAGGAAGAGATTTATTCTGAATATCTTAAGCTTGATGAAAACGAGATTTTTATGGACCTTGGTGCATATGACGGCGACACAGTCAGGGAATTTTTACAGGCAACTGACGGGAAATATGAAAAAATCATAGCTATAGAAGCTGACGAAAAAAATTACAGAAAGCTTACCGACAAAACGGGTGAGGTTGAGAGAATTGAAAGACACAATCTTGCTGCATGGAGCAAAAAAGAAACCCTTTTCTTCGAAAAGAAAAAGGGCAGAAACTCCAAGCTTTCGTCAGCAGGTAAGGTAGAGGTGCAGGGTGACAGCGTTGACAATATTCTGCAAGGTGACAGGATAACCGTTCTTAAAATGGACATTGAGGGCAGTGAGAAAATGGCACTGGAGGGTGCGAGAGAAACTATCGTTACTCACAAGCCGAAGCTTTATGTCTGCGCGTATCACAGAAACGACGATATGTTTACTCTGCCTCTGAAGATAAACAAAATCTGCGAAGGATATAAATTTTATTTCTGTCATCACCCGTACATTCCTGCATGGGAGTCGAATTTCTACTGTGTGGTTGATTAAACTGTGTTTTTATGATATAATAATTCGAATTAATTTCAGGGAAGGGGAGTCTGAATGAGTAATCCTAAAGGCAGAACATTGCCGAATGCGATATCTATGTTTTTTGTGATGTTTGCTGTTTACAGTATAGATATATTTTTATTCAGGTCTGACCTGACAGTACTCGGTGATGCATTTTTCTCTCGTTTTATAAGTTTTATAATTCTTTTTCTCTATATATGGGCGGCTAAAGAGCCGATTGAAACCTTAGGAATAAGCAAGAAAAATCAAAAATTCGTTGCAGGCGGATTGTATGGTGCACTTTTTGCATTAGTTCCTCTTGCTTTAGTGACAGCGGGTGAATGTATCTACTATGCTGCAACGGACGCTACGGCGCTTAATCTGAGGTTTGAAACACCAAATATGACATATGTAAGGTCTGAGGAAAACCTTAATCCTGTTGTGGGTGTTGCGATTTATATTTTCACCTGTTTCTTCGGAAATGCATTCAAGGAATTTTTCTTCCGTGGATTTTTGCTTAAAAAGTTCAACAAGGTAACGGATTTTGCAAAGGCTAATTTTATGCAGGCTATTTTGTATATGGCGTTCATTATTCCGTATCTTGCACGAAATATTCCTGATCAGCTCAGCAGGGGCAGACTAACACCGTCGCTTGCAGTCTTTATGATTGCATTTTATATAGTCCACGAAACACTTGCAGGTGTCAAGTGGGGTCTTATGACGAGAATTTCAGGCTCAACGTATATCGCTACGGTCGACCATTTCCTCTACGTTTTCCTTTCAAACAGTATCTTTATCACGAATCGCTATGTAACGTGGTCATTTATGCTGCATATGATGGCGATTCAGGTGGTTTCGTTCGCTTTTGTTCTGATTTACTACTTCTACGGAATGAAGAAAATCAATGACAAGAAGAAAAAAGAAAAAGCGAAGTACGAAGCTGAGCTTGAAGAAATCAAGAAGAGAAAAAAAGAACGTGAAGCTAATCGCGTTGTTAAGGATAAGATCGATTCTCTTGAAGAAATCAGTCCGGAAAACTTCAAAAACATTGTTGTTGAGTCAGAAAAAAGACATCGTAAAGAAGAAACTGACGAGAGTGCGCTTGAAAACCGTATAGTTCTTGAAGAGGCCCTCAAGGAAGAGGTAGCAAGCGAAAACGATGACTCTGTTGATGAAATCCTGCGTAAAATGAACAGGGAAATGCGAAGAAGAGAAAATCCCGTAAGTTCTAATGATATTACGGAGGATTTTGACAGCGACGAATTCCTGAAGGCTTATCAGAAGCAGGATGGCTCACACAGACGTACTCATCACCGTCACCATCATCATCACCATCACTCAAAAGCTGAAAACACTGTGGAAGAGACTCCGGTAATCGTTCACGAGAAAAAGCAGATGGCTAAAAAGCCGAAGAGGTCTCTGGCACAGAAAATACAGGGGCTTGGCGGAATTGATGATTCATCTTCAAACGATCTCATATAACAAAAGAAAGAGGTTATCTCAGCTGAGATAACCTCTTGAATTTTGCATAAATATAATTATATGATTATGCTTCTTCCTTCATCTTTGCAAAGCACTCGCTGCAATAAACAGGACGGTCTTCTCTCGGACGGAAGGGGACCTTAGCAGCACCGCCGCAGTTAGCACATGTAGCTTCGAAAAGCTCGCGCTCGCCACGAACAGCGTTCTTTCTTGCGTCACGGCAGCTCTTGCAACGCTGGGGCTCGTTTACGAAACCTTTTTCAGCGTAAAATTCCTGCTCGCCTGCTGAGAAAATAAATTCCTCGCCACAATCTTTGCAGATTAAAGTCTTGTCTTCGTACATGATTTTTACCTCACTAACAATATTTTTGCAACCGTCAACGGTTGCGGACACCTGTGGACGTTTAATTCGTTGTGTTTTTCACAAGCGTCAAGGTATCATTTTTCCTTGAGTTTTTTTCTTGCTCTTTGCAAAGCGTTGTCAACGGTTTTTTCGCTGACAGAAAGGTTTTCGGCAATAGAGTTGTAGTTGTGACCTGCAATGTGAAGCCTGAGTACGTCTTGTTCAAGCGGGGAGAGATCAGTTTCTATTCTCTCTCTCAGACGACTCATCCTTTCTTGCATTTCAACTACAGTCTGGGGGTTTGCCTGACCGTCGGTCAAGTCAATACTGTCAATAAGCACGTAAGAGTTAAGAGGAGTGTGTTTATTTCTCAGTTGATTTCTGACTGCACTCATAATACAGTTTGAAATACATTTGACAGAGTATGTAGTGAACTCTGCACCTCCGGATGATGAATACCCGTAAACAGAGCTGAGCAGACCTATCATACCTTCCTGAATAAGATCACCGTGTGTCAGGGGACAACGTCCCACATAAGCAGCAGCAATCCTTTCTACGGTAGGAGCTAAAGCTTGAATCAGTTCGTTCATTGCTTCATTATCGCCGTTCCGTGCCGCGTAAAGTATCTCCTCACTTATAGAGAATTTACTCATACGGACACCTCACAGGACTAAGATACAATAATAATATAGTCTATAAAAAAATTAAAGTCAACTGAATTTTACAAATTCGCTATTTACACCAAATAAAACATAGCTAATTTGTGCAAAAACATAGATGTTTTTAAACCGAAATGGGATAAATGTATGACGTTTATACAAAATTGGCAAATCTGTTGCACAAATTTCCTTCTTGAATTTGTCGATAGTATAGGGTATAATTAGCCTGATATTTCACAGGAGGGGAAGCTATGACGGGATTTATTTTTCTTGACAAGCCGGAGGGGATAACCTCTTTTACGGCGGTCAATAAAACACGAAGATTGCTCGGAATAAAGAAGGCGGGACATACAGGTACGCTCGATCCGATGGCGACGGGAGTGCTACCGATTATGCTCGGTGGTGCCACTCGTTTCTCACAGTATCTTCCTGTGCATGATAAGGCGTACAGGGCAAAAATCCTGCTCGGTACGATAACGGATACTCTTGATACTACGGGAGAAGTTCTCGAAAAAAGAGATGTGAAAGTCTCCGACGACGCTTTGCACGAAGCGGTTATGTCTTTTCTTGGCGATATCAAGCAGCTGCCTCCGATGTATTCGGCAGTTTCTAAGGATGGTGTAAGACTTTATAAGCTTGCACGTCAGGGGATTGAAATTGAACGTGAAGCAAGAGATGTTACTATCCATTCTCTCGAAATAGTAAGCGGACTCGAAAACAACGAGTTCATACTTGATGTTTCCTGCTCTGCCGGAACGTATATCCGATCTCTCGCAGCAGACATAGGAGAAAAGCTTGGCTGCGGTGCTGTTATTTCAGAGCTTCGTCGCACTGTCGCAAACGGCATAAGTATTGAGCGTACGGTTACCCTTAAAGAAATAGAAAAGGCGGTTGAAGAGGGCAGAGCTGATGAGTTAATCGCTCCTTGTGACGAGATGCTCGGCACTTATCCTGCGGTCAGAGTGACAACAAAACAGGCTTTTTACTTTTCAAACGGTGGAGCGCTCGACCTCGAAAGAGTGAAGGATAAAGAAACTGTCGGAATCTGCCGTGTGAAGTCACCTGAAGGCAAACTTGTAGGGCTTGGCAGGATTGACCGTGAAGCAGGTGTTCTTGCGGTCGAAAAAATACTCGTTTACTGAGGCTGATTTTTCGACAAAATAAGCGTTTTTCGTATACATTTTATATATATAGTGATTTCAGGCGGTTTCAGAGTGTTCTGAAGCCGCTTTTTTCTGTACTGTTTTTCGCAAGATAAATTAGGAATAAAAACCAGAAAAAGCAACATAAAAAAATCAATAGTTTCACCTGTAAAAAAAGAATATGAAATACTGTGAAATATGTACAAATTAAAAATATTACGTGAAAATTTATTGACTTTGACCACAGAATGGTTTATATTTAAACTAACCATAAGAGTGGTGTCATTAGGGATATTGCGCCCTGATGTATTTTGGTGACCGCCAAAGCATCACTTAGACAGGATGTCTGAACATCCGACTGGTTTAATTTCGCGTCGTATTGACGTTAGTAATCGCGACCATCAGCACGAGCCAAGCACGCTGCTAAGGCGGGAAGGCTTAGGCGGCGGTGACGGTTCGGTTCTGAAGGGGGAGTTTACACAACGTAATAATGTCGCATCAGCAGCACACGGCTGACTAAACCTGTGTGCAAACAAAATGTACTATATTGAAATAGTATAAAATTTTTACGGAGGTGCAATCCAAAATGAGTAATGCAAAAAGATTTCTGAGTGTTATTCTTGCAATCGTAATGATGTGCTCAACACTCGTAATCGGCGCAAACGCTGCATACACTGCTTATAAGGATTCAGCTATTATCGGTCAGTACAACAAGCTCGATAAGGCAGTTCTTACAACAGAACAGTATGCATCAGCAGCAATGGATGAAGTAGATCGTATGCTCACTAAGGAACAGCTTAAGTTCACTCGTGAGGACATCATCGTTGGTGATATCGACCTTACATCTATTGACGCAGCAATGGACTCTGTTTACGCTATCGTTAACGGCGCACTCTTCTCATCATTGAAGGGTATGCTCGGTGACCTTCAGAACTTGAATGTTGACGCATTCGCAACTGAAGCTAAGGGCGGCGTAAGAAGAGGCACAGCAGGTAAGACAGACGTAGATATCGTTTACGCAGTTCTTCAGTTCCTGCATGACAACACAGACCTTCTCGTTTCTTTCGTTGAAGGCAACCTTGACACAGGTTCTATCCTCAGCTCACTCATCGACCTCAGCGAGTTTATGGACGTTAATAAGCTTCTCAAGGGTCTCCTTTATGAGTTTGCTTACGGTGAAGAAGGTACAGATGCTCAGGTAGCAGCTTCTTCTGTAGACAAAATGGCTCAGGACCTTATCGACAAGTATATTGTTGACGGTTATGAAGAGACAAACGATGACGGTACAGTCGAAAAAGTTGAGGGTCTCGTTCCTGCTCTTAAGGGCAAGACAAACATCTCAACAGGCACAGCTTATGAATTCCTTGATAACATTATCAAGGTTCTCTACAATGAGCTTCTTGTTCCTCTTATGAACAGTGAACTCAAGAGCACAATCCAGAAGCTTTGCGGTATTGTTTATGTTGACAACGGTGACGGCACATTCACAGAGGATCGTTCAAACCTCAATGAGTATGCAAATCTTCTCAACGTTGACTACGTTGTTCCCACATATGAATTCACAGATGAAGGATTCATCGAGCAGGGTAACAACATCATCAAGTCAATCCTTGATCAGCTTGTTAAGCCTGAAGTTCTCGTATGGCAGGCTGGCGGTAAAGAAGCATTCAAGCCGAACCTTGTAAACGTTGCTAAGGAACTCCTCATCAATGCTGGTGATGAATTCTTTGCTGACTACATCGAAATGGCTACTCCCGAAGAGCTTGAAGCTATGGGTGACGAAGAGCTTGTTATCTATGCAGCACGTGCTATCGTTAATAGCTTGGCTTATGGTATGTACGTTCCTGAAGCAAGCACACTTCGCGAGTTTGCATTCTATGCTCTCGAGCAGGTTCTTGCAACAGACGTTCCCGAGCTTGATTTCTCAGCTCTCAATCCGAACGAGACAGACTCTCTCGTTATCATGGGTATCAACTATGCTATCTACTCAGTAAGCTCAGAGCTTGACCTTGGTCTTGAGTATGTTTATGATATGGATGGCGTTGACGCTCAGCTCAAGAAGGCAGCTGACTACGCAGTTGAAAACTACGGCGGACTTCTCAACGGTATTAAGTTCACAGAAGGCGCTTCAGGTTGGGACACAATCGACACTGTTATCTTCTCAATCATTCCTGAAAACTGGCTTCCTGAAGTAGCTAACGGCAGCTTGAAGAACTTCATCTTCACTCTCGTTAACACAATCGCTGATCTCGAAATCGAAGAACTCTTCGAACTCTTCGAGTATCGTTCAGATTCTGAACTTCAGAAGACTCCGAAACAGGTTATCATCAACCTTGTATCTCGCGTTATTAACATCATCTTCCCGGGTGCTTTTAAGGCAAGTACAACTCTTGACGGCCTTGTAACAAACCAGGCTCTCGCAGGTACAGTCAGAGCTATCTTTGATGCTCTCTGGAACTACAAAGCAAACCTTGTTAAGGCTATCCTCCCGACACTTTGCGGTATCCTTGATCTTACAAACGATCAGGAATTTGAGTTCCCTGAACTTACTTGGGACCCGACAGACGCAAACGTTGACGGTAACTCAATCAGAACAGCTGGTTCAGTTGCTATCAAGCTTATGGTACGTAACGGTTCAACAGGTATCAACACAGGTTACACTGATGCAAACGGCGTATTCCACCAGGATAAGCTTTACACATACGACATCAAGTCAGTAACAACAAACGTTTCTGCTATCAAGGTTACATACCCTGATACAATCGCCGGTGGTCAGACAGTTGAAATGGCATTCACAGGTGCTGTTAAGGCTTCTACTCCGTTCGTTATCACAATGACATACGATGTTCTTACAGAAGACGGTTCACCGCTTACAGAGGACCCCATCACAGAAACATTGTATTCATACCTTGCTTATAACGAAGCTCCCGACGATACAACAGCTCTTACATCAAATAAGGTTAGTGGCTTTGCAATCACAGACGGTCCTCGTTATCTCTATGCTAACGGCATCGGCGATATCGAAGATATCTCTGTAACAATCCAGAATACAAACGCTGCTCAGTATGACAACGTTGTTCCGTATTCAACTCTTCTTACTCTTGGTCAGACAAATATGACCAATAAGACTCCCGCAACAACAGACGGTAACGTTTACCTCGAGATGAACACAGATGCATACACAGTAATGCCTCAGGTTGAAGATACAGCAGGTATCGTAAACATCAGCCCGTTCAAGCTCACAGAAGCTTACGGTGAACTCGATGGCGAGCAGAGAGAAGCTGCTTGGGATTCAATGATCGAAAACGGTACAGTTAAGAACCCGAACACAGGTGCTGTTACACGTTACCCGAGAACTCAGTACGCTATCGGTGCTAAGATCGGTTCAACAACAGTTCAGAACACAACAGCAGTTATCTTCATGTATAAGGACTACGGTCTTCCCGGAATGCTTGAAGACGAAATGGGCAAGCACCGTCAGCAGTCAGCTTACGGCACAGCTCAGTCAACAGTATTCGCTGGCAAGACAGTATGGGAAGCATACTCAAAGGCTATGGAAGATGCATCAAAGGCTGTTTACAGCTGTTTCCGTAACACAACATTTGCTACAGCAACAGGTAAGTTCAGCCTTTACAAGCCCGCTTACGATAACCTTGTAGCAGCTATCGAAGAACTCGATGCACAGGTTCTTTCAGCTGGTGTTGATTCTTCAATCGAACTCATCGAAAGATACTGGCCGACAAATGAGGAAGATCTTCCTTACTATGATCCGGCTTACATCCACCACGGTGTTTCAGACTATGTTCCGTATACATACTACAACTTCCGTGATGAACTCAGAACTCTTGAAAGCATGATCGATTCAGCTACAATCCCGAACGAAGAAACAGGTGAAGTAGCAGTCGTTAACGAGCTTGACAAGGCTTATAACGAGCACAGATTCGTACTCTACTATCAGAGACTTCTCAAGGCTCCTGCTTATAAGGCACACCTTCAGGCAGAGCTTGCTAACCCGACAAGAGTAATCGGTGATTCTTCAGAGTACTCAGAAGAGTCATGGGAAGTTTACCAGAACGCTCTTACATTCGCTACAACTACAGCTAACGAAGCTAACCCGAACCAGACAAAGGTTAAGACAGCTTACCGTGAGCTCCTTGAAGCTGAAAAGAGACTCGTTGCTCCTTCAGAGGGTGGCGATATCGGCGGTGACGAAGAAGTTGCATTCCAGCCGATCGAAGGTATTGAAGCATTCGATGGTGACATCCTCACAGGTTTCAATCCTGAAAACGACCTTGCTGATTACTTCGAGTGCACAGGCTGCTCTGTAGAAGTAGTTGAAAACGCTGAGGGTGCATACTCAACAGGCGCTGTTGTCAACATCATCAGCGACGCAACAGGTGAAGTTCTTGCTTCATACGTTGTATCAGTTTACGGTGATATCACAGGTGACGGTATCACAGACGTTAACGAAGTTACACAGGCTCTCCTTATCTCAGGTGGTGCAGTAGTTCCTGCTGCTGAAGTTGAGATCGCAGCTGACCTTACACTTGACGGCGCAGCTGACGTTTCAGACCTTACAAGCTTCCTTCTTGTTTCAAGCGGTTCAGCACTTCTTGATCCTGAAGCAAGAACAGTTAACTAATTTTTGATTGCCCTATAACGTAAAAACAAATCCCTCGGAGGCGAAAGCCTCTGAGGGGAAACGGCGAGAGGTCAGCTCTATGCCGTGTCAGAAAAATAATTAACAGGAGGAATACAAAGTGAAAATTTCAAAGAAAATTCTTGCTATTCTTCTTGCTGTAACTCTTGCTCTTTCCCTCTTTGCTGTCAGCGCATCAGCTGCAGGCACTCCGACGGGATCAGAAGCAATGACAGTAACAATCACAACGGATAACGAAACATACGAAGCTGATGCTGCTGTTCAGGTTAAGGTTACAATCGCTTGTAACTACAATGTTCCGTCATTCCGTTTCCCGATCATGTTTGACTCAGAAGTTTACGAACTTCCGACAATCATCGGTCTTAAGGCTTATAATACTTGTGCTTCATCAGGTACTATAAACTCAAACACAGCAGACGCTTCAAACTTTATTCCTGAAGCATACGATCCTTCAGCTTTCGGCTGCGTTCTCGTTCAGTGGACAGGCGCTGTTGTAAACGGTGAAGTTGGTCATATCAACAATGAAGCAGGCGAGCTCGCTTTCACATTTGAGCTCAAGACAAAGTCATCTGCAGTCGACAAGACAGGTACAATTTTCATTCCTGCTGAGTCAGATCTTTTCTACTATCAGGCAATTGAAAATCCCGCAGATGCAACATCTTTCTATTACCTTGACGCAACTACATGCGCTATGACTTTCGTTGAAGCAAACGCAATGGTAGTAGGCGAACAGGTTGCTCTTGTTCCTAATGAAGATTACGGCACACCCGGTATCGTAGACGAAGACAGACGTATGATCTACGGTCTCACACAGGGTCTCTCAAGTAACTCTGAACTTAAGGAATTCGTTAAGGCAACAGGTAAGGCAGTCATCCGTTCAACTCCGACAGACTTCGGTTATGGTACAGGTACAGTTGTTACACTTAACATCGACGGTGTACCCGTAAAGAGCTATGACCTTGTAATCTTCGGCGACGTTGACGGCGATGCAATCTGCGATATCAATGAATTGTCACATATCATCGGTATCGTTGGTGGTAGCGTGATTGTAGACGATCCCGTTATCATTTTTGCAGGCGACCTTTCAAATGATGGCGTTATCGACGTTACTGACCTCACAACATACTTGTTGGTAATCAGTGGTGGCGTAGTCATCGACCAGTCTAATCCATACAATCAGTAATCTTACTGATTTTTGGTAATATTAATTTAGGAGGATTATTCAATGAAACTCGCAAAAAAAGTTTTGAGTGTTGTACTTGCTCTTGTACTTGCACTCGGTGCTTTCGCAGTTGTAGGTTCAGCTAATGGTCCTGTTGATTCTGACTACCAGATCAAAATCTGGCTTACAGGTTCAGTAGGTTCAGCTACATGGACAACAAACTCGAAAGTTACAATTGATGAAGGCGACGAATCAGATGCTGGTGCTACTATCGAAGTTCAGCCCGGTGACACAGTTTTCGTTCGTTTCTACATCACAAACAACTACTATGTTCACACATTCCAGTCAAACGTGTTCTACTCAGCAGAACTCATTGACGCAGCTGAAGTGTACGCAGCTCAGAGAGGCAAAGCTATCACAGCAGCTAACCTCAAGAAGATCCACATCTGGAACGAAGACCACTATTGGGCAGGTCTCCAGGGTACTTCTTACTCAGCTCAGAACGCTTGGTCACTCATGCAGCCTGCTTTCCAGCAGAACACTGCTCAGAACTGGCCGGCAGATGACAACGGCAACTGCACACTCGACACATCAGAGTGGAAGTTCAACATCTTCAACAACATCGCAACAGAAGGCGTTGGTGAAACATCAATCTTTGATGACGATTCAACACATCTCTTCATGATGCCTGTTACAGTTCCTGACGATGCACAGCCCGGTGACACATTCTATGTTACAATTCCGGAAGGCCTTGAGCAGAGAACAGCTCATAAGTACGGTTCACTCCGTCTTTATGAAATCGGTGTAGCAGACGGCGAAGACGAGCCCTGCGACGTAGTTGACGCTCAGTCACTTCTTAACCCGAACATGCAGTGGAGCGATGACAACCAGTACTTCGATCTTTCAGAAGCTACTCTTACTCTTACAGTTCCCGGCGCTTCAGAGCCTGAAGTAGACACATCAGCTCTTGAAGCTAAGCTTACAGAAGCAGCTGAACTTCTTGCAGAGGGCAACCTCACAGACGCTTCAGTAGAAGCTCTTAACAATGCTATCACAGCTGGTAACGCAGCTCTTACAGCAACATCTCAGGATGTTATCAATGCAGCTGTAGCAGATCTCCAGAAGGCTATCGACAACGCTGAAGGTCTTGCAAACTACACAGCACTTAACAACGCTATCGCTCGTTACGAAGCTCTCAATCCTGCTGATTGGTCAAACTTCGCATCAGCAACAGCTAAGTATGACGATGCAAAGGCTATCGCATCAGGTCTTGGCGTATCAGCTCAGGGCACAATCGATGCAGCAGCAGCAGCTCTTAACGCAGCTATCGACGCTCTCACAGCAGCTCTTGATTACTCAGCTCTCGAAGCTAAGTACAACGAACTTGCTAACAAGAACGTTGCTAACTACACAGACGACACAGTAGCTGAATTCAACGCAGCTCTTGCAGCAGCTAAGGCTCTTGTTGATAACAAGAACGCAGCTGATCAGGACGAAATCAACGCAGCTTACAACAGACTTGTAGCAGCAGACGCAGCTCTTGCTCTCAAGGCAGCTGATTACACAGCTCTTGATACACAGATCAAATCATTCGAACTTGTAAATCCGAAGACATGGACAGCTGATTCATACGAAGCAGCTAAGGCAGCTTACGATGCAGCTAAGGCAGTTGCTCGTGATCTCGACATCACAGCTCAGGCTACAGTTGAAGCAGCAGCTAAGGATCTTGAAGACGCTATCAAGGCTCTTGTTCCTGCAGCAGGCGCAAACTATGCAGATCTTGACGCAGCTATCGCAGCAGCTAAGGCTCTCGTAGCTGACAACTATGTATCATTCGCAGACGTAACTGCAACTCTTGCAGCAGCAGAAGCAGTTGCTCGTGACCTCACAGCTAACGATCAGGCTATCATCGACGATGCAGCAGCAGCTCTTAATGCAGCTATCAAGGCTCTCGTTGAGGCAGACGCTGATTACTCAAAGGTTAACGCAGCTATCACAGCTGCAGACGCTATCCTCAACAAGAAGGATAATGGCGTAAACAGCTATTCAGATGCTACTCTTGAAGCTATCAACGCAGCTAAGGCTACAGTTGTTACAGGCCTCAAGAAGAAGGATCAGGATAAGGTTGATGCAATGGCAGCAGCTATCAATGCAGCTATCGCAACAGCAGAATTCCGTGCATGGGATTACGCAGCAATCAATGCTCACATCGCAGCTATCGAAGCTAACGATGCTGACTACTATGATGCAGCTTCATACGCAGCATACCTCGCTAAGAAGGATGCTCTCGTAATGGACTACACATATGAGAACTATGCAAAGGCTAAGCTTCAGGAAATCAACTTCCTTAAGGTTACTGTAGCAGCAGCTGCAGCAGCTGATTACTCAGCAGTTGAAAAGGCTATCGCAGCATACGAAGCTAAGAAGGAAGCAGCAGACTACACAGACGATTCAATCGCAGCTGTAGACGCTGCAATCGCTAAGGTTGTTTATGGCCTTAACGCAAATCATCAGGACGAAGTAGACGCATTCGCAGCAGCTATCAACGCAGCTATCGACGCTATGGTAGAAGTAGTTGTTCTTCCTGCAGATTACACAGCAGTTAACGATGCTATCGCAGCATTCCGTGATAAGATCGCAGCAGCTGATTATGAGCAGGACGGCATCGATGCAGTTGAAGCTATCATCGCTGGCATCAACTGGGATCTCGACGAAACAGCTCAGGCAACAGTTGACGCTTATGCAGCTGACATCATCGCAGCTACAGCAGCTCTCGTTGAAATCATTCCTGTAGTTCCCGCAGATTATGCAGCTCTTGATGCAGCAATCCTTCGCGCTGGCACATATGACCAGAACGCATGGACAGCTGACACATGGGCAGCAGTAGTAGACGCTCTTGCAGATGCAAAGGCAGTTGCTCGTGACCTCACAGCAGACGATCAGGCTATCGTAGATGCAGCAGCTAAGACTCTTAACGACGCTCTTGACGCTCTCGTAGCTAAGGAAGTTGTTTCAAGCATCTCAACAATCACATACACACCGGCTGAAGATACACATAACACATTCGACGTTGTTGTAAACGGCAGAATGGCTATGGTTCAGTTCATCGAAGAAGACGGTGGTACAAGAACATACGACAGATACAACAAGAACGTAACAATCGTTAGCTACAACGCAAATGGCGAAGTTGTTAACTCACTTGATCGTTCAGTTGCATACGAAATCTGGACAATTAACACAAACCTCATCGGACCTAAGGTTGACGTTCGTACTAAGTATCTCGTTAAGAACCAGTACATCTGGGAGACAGAGAGATATTCATTCGAGCTTCAGTTCGTAGAGCCGACATTCGATGCTGAAATCCGTTCAATCGAGCCTGCAGCTACATCAGGTAAGAAGGGCGCAGTTGCTACAACAGTAGTAGTTGGTCCTGACGCTGAAGGTATCAGATTCGTAATGGCTAACGGCACAACAACAACTTACATGGCTGATAAGGCTACTGTTCTTGATAACGGTGACCTTTCATTCACAGGTAATGCATGGGCAAACGACGCTGGCCTTAACACAATCATCGTTAAGGTTAAGGTTAACGGTGCTTGGGTTGAAGCTGGTACAGTAGAGTACACAGTTGAATAATCCTAATTTCTAAACTTTTTAAGGGTTGCGTGGAAACACGCAACCCTTTTTCCTTTCATATTAATTTCTATTGTTTTTCCAACATTTCAATCAAATCCGTGACTATCATATAAGTTGTATTGACGGGTGGGGGAAGGTAGGCGAGTGAACGGATAAATTTTTCAGTATCCGGCCTTCCCGAAATCGTAAGTCCGTCGTGAGTTGTAACTGATATCTGCTGAGCTGTTCTTTCTGCTACGATCTTACCTGCACGGACACCCGTCTCCATATAGTCTGTGTTGATTTTACTTATCGCGATTCCGGATGCTACGAGCGTACCTGCAATTACGAGGATAATCGTAGCCACGAAGCTGTCAAGAATCCGCTGAGTCTGAGTTCTTTGATTTTTCATAGGTTCTCCTCGTTGTAATTGTATTTGTTTTCACTATGATTATTGACTGCTGTTATTTTCTTTAATCGTTTTATTTTTAACAAATTCGTCAGAAGTTACAAAAACTGAATAATATGGCGACAACAATAAGCAAATTGTATATTGCAAATTCTCTTTTTATTGGATATAATATATATGTAAAAATTTGTATTTTCAACGAAAGGATTGAAATATTATGGCATTGACAACCAACAAGTCAATTCTTGACTGGATTGACGAAAAAGCAGAACTCGTTAAGCC
>JAXJUJ010000176.1:0-1887 GCA_036309125.1 Acutalibacteraceae bacterium
GAGTAAAACAATCTTTAAAGTATTTATAATATGGCTTTAAGAACACGAAGAGTGAAGAGAGTGTTCGCTTACGAGAAGACGAACGCTGAGAAGTACGTGTTGGTACCCGATCGGGCAACCACCGTAACGTTTGAGACTCTTTGCAGTGTGGCGGCGAGCTCGACCACGCTCAGTCCGGAAGTGATCCAGCTTGGGTAGTGTAAAATAAACTGTGTCACGCATTATTTCCTATTAGAAAACTCATCGGTCGGGGAACGGCCAGCGCCAAGGGGCGGGACCACCCGTCCCGACGAGCGTAAAATTACAATAATTTAAATCGTTCTCCAAACTTTATGGCCAGTTGCTGTGAGATTGTAGCCCAATTGGCAAGTGGCATAGTCCACTTCTTCCGTATATTACGGTATGCAAGATAAACCAGTTTCTCAAGGGCTGTATCCGATGGGAACACGCCTTTGTTTTTTGTCACCTTACGGATCTGACGGTGATACCCTTCAACGGTATTTGTTGTATATATGAGCTTACGGACAGCCGGAGTATACTGGAAATATTCAGACAGCTTATCCCAATTCTCTTGCCAGGACCTGATAACGATAGGATACTGCTCGCCCCATTTCTCTTCCAGCTTAAGAAGTTCATTTTCCGCCGATTCTTTATTTACAGCCTGATAAACGCATCTCAAATCTTTCAGGAATTCCTTTTGATTTTTAGAACCTACATATTTGATGGAATTACGAATCTGATGTACGACACAAAGCTGTACGGCAGTATTGGGATAAACACTTTGGATGGCTTCAGGAAAACCTTTCAAGCCGTCTATACAGGCTATAAGAATGTCTTCGACTCCACGGTTCTGAAGGTCTGTCAGAACACTGAGCCAGAAGTTTGCTCCCTCATTTCTTGATATATACATTCCGAGGAGCTCCTTATGTCCTTCTCTGTCAATACCCAGCACATTATAGATTGCACGTGTAACAGCACAACCACGTTCATCCGTTACCTTATAATGGATAGCATCCATCCAGACTATAGGATAGACAGAATCAAGCATGCGTGATTTCCATGCCTTTATTTCCGGAAGCACACGGTCTGTAATGGAACTGATTGTATCTGCCGATACACGATTACCAAGATTCTCTTCCATCCAATCACTAATCTCACGTGTGCTGTTACCAAGAGCATACAGGCCGATTATTCGGTCAGCAACACCTTCTGCCAGAATGGTCTCACGCTTCTTAATAAATTGTGGATCAAAACTTGAATTACGGTCACGGGGAGTGGATACGGTGACCTCACCCAATGGCGTTTGGACCTGCTTTTGCATTTTCCCGTTACGGCGGTTGCCCATCTGACGTTCTTCTTCCGTAAGATGTGCATCCATCTCACCCTCCAGAGCTGCATTCAGGATACTTTCCAATAAAGGGGCAAAAGCACCGTCTTTACCTAACAAGGGCTTACCTGCTTTCAGCTGTTCAATAGCCTTGTTCTTGATACTCTCGAAATCAAACTCTTCTTTCATAAAAAAACTGTGTTAGCAAAGTTAATATTTTATTCTTTACTGACACAGTTTAATTTACATCCTCTCAATGTGTCATTGCGTAAACGCTTACTTTCAGTGTAGGTGTAACTATTCAGCGAATGGTAGAATGTTAGGAGGCGCATTGATGTTTGTCTTTTGGACACCATATTCCTGTGGTTCTCTTGTTTCGCAAAAATGTTACCTTACAAAGAAGGTTTCGACCAACGAACACAACTGTTTATCAGTTAAATTATCAATACCTACCTTATCAATCAATGCATATTGTTCTTTCTTGTTGTTAATCACGAATTTGCGTCCTTTTCCTTCCACTTCACATAAAAGGTGATAGTTACCTTTGTACGCCTTTTCTA
>JAXJUJ010000177.1:0-2014 GCA_036309125.1 Acutalibacteraceae bacterium
ATATTTGCTTCTTTTAACCACTGTGTAAGTTCTTCAAATGTAAGCACCGCATCAACAATTCCTTCATAATGCTCTGCTTCATCCTTTTTGGACACGCAAGGTCCGATAAATACTGTTTTAGCATTCGGGAATCTCTTCTTAATATCCATGCAATGTGCCTGCATAGGAGAAACCACATCTGCAAGATATTCAAGCTCTGCCGGGAAATACTTCTGTATAAGCAAGTTGATTGAGTGGCAGCAAGATGTGATGATTATATCGCGCTCATCCTCTTTCAGCATTCTTTCATACTCTTTTTTTACGATGGTTGCACCGATAGCTGTTTCTTCCACATCATAGAATCCAAGCTTTTGAAGTGCATCACGCATTGCATTGATGCCTACTCCGTCATAGTTGGCAACAAATGACGGAGCAAGACTTACAACTACAGGATTGCCGCTTTGTAATAATACCCTTACTTTTTCTGTTTCATCTACAATCTGTTTTGCATTCTGCGGACATACAACAAAGCACTGACCGCATAAGATACATTCATTCCCTATAATATGTGCCTGATTTCCGGAAAAGCGAATTGCTTTTACGGGGCAATGACGAATACATTTATAACAGTTTTTGCAATTTGATTTTTTTAAGGTCAAACAATTTGGCATTTCCCGTTACTTCCTTTCGTTTTCTATTACAGAGAGCACCTTGTCATTAAAAAATTCTTTAAAATTCTCACGGTTAATTCCTGTATGTATAACATCATCTACCTGTACAGTTACCCCTACTCTATTGCACTTACCTATACAAAAGCTTCCGGCAAGTGTTATTTCATCCTCAAGCTTGTGATCTTTAACCGCTTGAGTGAGCAGTTCTACTATTTCCGGTGAGCCTTTCAAATGACAAGAACTTCCAACACAAATCTGAATAATCATATTATCACACCTTTGCAAGAACTTCTTTCTGGAAGAACTCGCTTACTGTATCCGGTGTAACTGAATGAAATTCTTCGTCTACTGTAACGCAAACACCCTGCTGACATTTATTCATACAAAATGTTCCGCCAAGTTCAACCTTATCGCCGAGATTATTTTCGTTAATAAGATACTGAAGCTGTTCTACAACCTGACGGGAACCCTTAATGTGACATGAACTACCGATACATACTGTTATTTTCATTTTACTATTCAATCCTTTCAAAATTTTTCGTGATTATGTGCCTTTGTGAAAAGGCACATAATCCGGTTAACAATTTATTATTCGTAATCAACAACATCTACCCAGGAGAGCAGGAATTCACGTTCCTTCTCGTTACCTTTAACTGACTGTGACGCAGCTACAATTGGCATCCACTTCTGAACGTACTGTTTTGCAGTATCACTCTTTTTGCAGAAAAGTTCAAGATATAATTTTGCACCTTCAATATCACCTGCAAGCCAGAACAAAAGATATGTTCTTGCAGCATCTGCTGATGCATTTCCCTGTGTTGCGTGGGACCAGTCTAAGATATATGCTGTTCCGTTTTCTGTTATTATAATGTTTGAAGGGTTGAAATCGCCGTGACAAACTTTGGTATGCTTTGGCATTCCTTCAAGCCTTGTGTGCAAATCATAACGGGTTGTAGCATCGATATCTGCTGCACTAATTTTGCGATTCATCTTATCCTTAAGCTTATTGAGGAGAGGAGATTTCTTAGAGTGTACTTCAAGCTGAAGGTCAACAAGAAGTTCAATGTACTCTTCCTTTTTGTCAGGCTCTTCTTCCATAAGCTGTGCGAGAGTCTTCCCCTTAATGAATTCTGAAACGATTGCCCACTTTCCGTCAACCATTGTTACCTCAAGGATTTTAGGAATGTTAAGTCCGGTTTCTTCGATTCTTGCCTGATTGAGTGCCTCATTAAGCACATCGGCCTTTGAATAGTGATCGTCAAATACCTTAACGCATTTATCTCCGTCACGGTATATTGTTTTGTTATTTCTAACTGCGATAACTCTATCAAGTTTCATGATTTATTCCTCCTAATCTTTTTGAC
>JAXJUJ010000178.1:0-2168 GCA_036309125.1 Acutalibacteraceae bacterium
ATATAGAATTGCGTGATAACCCAAGCATTGCCCAAAGCTCTGAAAGTCAGAAGCCTGATTGTCCGCTTATAGGACAAGACGGTAATATCTTCAATCTTGTGGGCATTGCTTCAAAGACTCTGCAATATAATGGCTTTCGGGAAAAGGCTATTGAAATGAGAAACCGTGTTTTCAACTCAAAAAGCTATGATGATGCGTTATGTATTATCGGAGAGTATGTCAATATCACCTCTGCAAATGAAAATGAGGATGCTGACGAGAACCAAGAACAGACCTTAAAAATGTGACAGGAAAGGAGAAAAGATGGCTGGAAACAAAAGTCCTATTCCCTGGGTCGGAAACAAAGGTTGTATTTACTCCGTCATAGACGCATTTATGCCTCCGCATAGGATATACCTTGAAGCGTGTGCCGGTAGTGCAGAGGTGTTTTTTCGCAAGAGAAAGTCTGGAAAGGAGATACTTAATGACTATAACGGAGATTTAGCACACTTTTTCAGAGTGTTGCAAAGCAGTGAAAAGCTGGCTTTACTTATCGGAAGACTGTACCTTTCCTTCAGCTCTGAAGAGCTTTTCAGAGCAAACAAGCAGCTACTTGCTTCTATTCCGAATGTTCTCGACGACCTGAACGAAACTGTTCAGGCAATAGATGAATTTACATGGGAGGATATCAACAGAGCAGCTGCTTTTCTTGAAAATCAGGTATTCAGTTTTTCCTCTTTAGGAGAAGTATTTGCCATAGCAGAAAAAGATATGACTGCACGTTTCAAAAGACTCATAACCGCGTCCTGCAGGTTAAGAGAAGCGATAATACTGCATCGTGATTATAAGGATGCAATCGCTTTTGCCGCAGAACGCGGTACTTTTATACTCCTTGATCCTCCGTATTTAGGTACGGAGGATTATTACACCAAATCAAAATTTGATAAGAATGAACATGAACGGCTTTTCAGGTTTATGTATGAAATTCACAAGACATACGAGGGTGAATGCAAATTCCTCATAACATACAATAACGATCCCCTTTTGCAAGATATGGCAAAGGAATACGGGTTTTATACTCATGTAGCAGAAAGAATCCACAGTATGCGACAGGGTATAAATCCGGGTGAAAAGTACGAGGAGCTGTTAATCGGAAACTATGACCTTGAAGCTCAGGCTGTTAAAAATCGCAAGGAAGCACAGGTATATGATATGCAGACCAGCTTCTTTGATGAAGAAACTTAAAAGAAAGGAAAACGATATGAGTAGTGTTATTAGAGTAATCGGCAGAAAAGGGAGAATTACAATTCCCTATGA
Source organism: Acutalibacteraceae bacterium (assembly GCA_036309125.1). GTDB lineage: Bacteria > Bacillota > Clostridia > Oscillospirales > Acutalibacteraceae > CAG-488. Next base: position 1,297 of record JAXJUJ010000178.1, read on the forward strand.
CATGAGAATGAAGATGAAGATTATGCATAACGATGTGCTTCGCTTTGAGCAGATTGATGAAGACACTGTATTAATAACAAGGATAGTGGCATCAAAGGATTTACCCGAATCATTTGAGACAGAAAATCCTGCACAGTTATTATGCAATTGTCTTGATGTGCTTGATAGCGAAGAAAAAATCAGTGTGCTGAATTACCTGCTTGCAACGATAAAAAAGGAGGGGAGATAAATGAGATACAAAGTATATCAGATAGTGCATGAGCTTGATGAAAAAGGCGTAAAATTTGCTTCCTTAAAAAAGACATCAGACAAGAATCAGAGCTACGATATAGACTCCTCCATTTATATGAAAACTCTTGATGTGGATATAGATACATATTCACTTGAAGATGTTTATGAGCTTCTCAATACCGTAGGGCATCCGCTGTCAAGTGGTGAAAGTATGTCGGTATCGGATGTAATAGTTGCTGAAGATGGAGCATATTTCTGTGACAGCATCGGCTTTCACCCCATAACCTTTGACGAAAGCAAGGTGCATCAACCTGCAGAAGCAATGAAGATTGTGTATGTCGAGCCTGGTAAGAAGCCATATATTGCAGAAATATACCATACACTCAACGCTATGCAAAAGGCTGTTGATGGCTACATTGAGGCGATTTACTGTCACGATGACGCAACCTGTTGTGTGGGCAACGAGGAAGCAAAGCTCATCGGCATGAAGGGTAATCGTCACTACTGCGAGGGCAGAGGTATTATCGCCGGTCCATTCTTTGTAGTAGGGCTTGGTGAAGAAGATTTCCGAAGCCTTACGGATGAGGAAGCGGATAAGTATATGGAGTTCTATAAAGAACCGGAAGAAATCAGCGACGAGG
>JAXJUJ010000179.1:0-5605 GCA_036309125.1 Acutalibacteraceae bacterium
CTCCTAAGAAAGACAAGGCTACCAAGAAGGCTGAAAAAGCTGAGAAGAAGCTTGAAAGAAAGGCTCAGAAAATTGAAGATAAGAAGAACCCTGAAATCAAGGCAGCTAACAAAGCAACTGTTCTCAAGTGCATCGCTGCTATTGTATGTGCAGTAATCTTCTTCTTCAACATTTCATCAGCTTTCGAAACATATGCTGATATGGTAAAAGAAACAGCTTATCCTGCTGCAGGTGAAGCTTCATCAGATGACGGTTTGTCACTCGAAGATTCACTCGCTGACAGCCTTGCAGATCAGGACACATCAACAGATGCAGGTACTTCAGACGGCACATCTGACAGCACAGATGCCCCCGCTGACGGTACAGACGCTCCTGCTGACGGCACAGACGCTCCCGCAGGTGACAAAAATGATGCAGCTGCTGACACAAACAAGAAGCCTGCTGACGGTGTTGAAACACTCAACTACTTCAACACAGCTATCAACAAGGTAAAGACAAATGCTAAGTCAGTTGAGCAGAAGTCAGTTACTAACTATCTTGCAGCTTCTCCCACAGTTCCAAGTGTTCTTAATGCAGTTTATAAGACACTCGGCGGTGACTCATGGTTGGACGAAACTCTTCAGAAAGAGTCACAGGGTGCAGCTACATACACAGGCGCTGACATCAAGGCTAAGTTCCCTGTTGAAGGCGAAAGCTATGCAAGCCAGCTCACAGCAAAGGATGTTTCAAAGGCTACATGTACTGAGAGCAACGGTGTTTACACAATCACAATCGTAACACTTGCTGACACTAAGTCAGACGCTCACAAGCACGGCACAGGTCACAATCCTAAGGCTCACAACGTTATTCTCCCGGCTACTGTCAACGAGAATATCCCCGGTATTGCAAAGAGCATCACAGGCAACGCTTCAATGAACTACCCCGCATCAACAATCACAATCACAGTTGACGCTGCAACAGGTAATGTTCTTACAGCAAACTACGACCTCAAGTGGACAATCAACTTTGAGAAGGCAGGAGCTATCATTCCTGTTGGCACAAAGTCTGTTTACGAGATCAAGTGGTAATCACTTAAACAATCAGAGCGACGAGCAATCGTCGCTCTTTTCTTTTGCAAAGTGATTGAAATATACTTTTCTTTGTTGTATAATTCTTTTTACAGGTGCATAGTAAATATTATCAATTCGAGGGAGGAGTCTCTTAATGTATATTATCAACGTGCTCAAGTCAATACTTTTCGGCATAATCGAAGGTATTACTGAATGGTTACCCGTAAGCAGTACGGGTCATATGATACTGCTTGAAAAAATCTGTCAGTTCAAAGAGGTTAAGCCTGAATTTTTCGAGATGTTTCTTGTTGTGATTCAGCTCGGCGCTATTATGGCTGTTATCGTTATGTTCTGGAACAAGCTCTGGCCTTTCAGAAGAGTTCCTGTTTCCGACACAAAAAAAGCGCTCAGAATCCGACCTGCGAGTATCAACCTCTGGCTGAAGGTCCTTGTCGGTTCAATCCCTGCCGGTGTACTCGGTCTTCTTTTTGATGATCTTCTTGACAAATATCTTTACAACCACATTACGGTAGCGATTACTCTCATCGTTTACGGTATTCTCTTCATCGTAATTGAGTTTGTAAACAAAAAAAGACAGCCCCGCGTAACGAAGCTGAAGGATCTCACCTTTAAGGACGCTTTACTCATCGGTCTTTTTCAGGCACTTTCACTCATTCCCGGAACATCACGTTCAGGCTCTACCATTCTCGGTGGTATCTCGATCGGCACTTCGAGAACAGTTGCATCAGAATTCACTTTCTTCCTTGCTGTTCCTGCAATGCTCGGAGCCTCTGCTCTCAAGCTTCTGAAATTCGGTTTCAACTTCTCCGTTATGGAGTTTGTAATTCTCATTAACGGTATGATTACAGCATTTGCCGTTTCATTGATCTGCATCAGATTCCTTATGAATTTTATCAAAAAGCACAATTTCAACATTTTCGGCATTTACAGAATTCTCCTCGGTGCAATCGTGCTGACAGCATATTTCCTCGGAAGGTAATATTATGAGCATATTAAGACGACACAAATTCACTAACATTCTTAACTGCCGTGACATCGGTGGTTATCCGACAAGCTCGGGTTCAACAAAATTCGGCAGATTTCTGCGTTGTGGAATCGTAAGCACCCCCGAAGAAGAGGAAATCGAAAAGCTGCGAACGCTCGGGGTCAGAACAATAATTGATCTCAGAGGCACTTACGAAGCAACAGATATGCCTCTCAGGCTTGAACGTTTGGAAGGTGCTGACGTTTATAACCTTCCCCTGTTCGAATTAAACGTTGCTACCAACGAAGGAATGGGACTTGACCTTGCACAGATTTATGAGCTGATAATTGAAAATTACAAAGAGAATATCGCAAAAATCCTCAACGTGATTGCTGATGCTAAGGAAGGTGTAATTCTTTACAACTGCTTCTTCGGCAAGGACAGAACAGGTATTCTGACAATGCTTTTATTAAGCATAGCAGGTGTTTCCAAAGAGGATATCATCGCAGACTATCAGCAAACCTACACTTATGTGAAGCCTTACATCGAAACACACAGAGATATTCTCTGGGATTCAAGCAATGAAAAGCACTATTCCCTCCCCGAAACAATGGAGAACGTCATTAACAGAATCGAAGAAAAATATGGTTCAGTTGCTGACTATATTCTCAGTACAGGTGTCAGTATCGAAACTATATTAAAAATCAAAGAAAAGCTTTGCGGAGGTTGATCGTATGGCAAAAAAAGATGAACGTTTTGTCAAAACATATTCACAAGGTAAGCTCGAAGGTAATGAAATCTGGGTTGATAAGGTAACAGGTGTCAATTATCTTTTCCATTTCTCAGGCTACGCAGGAGGTATCACTCCCCTGCTTGACGAAAACGGAAAACCTGTCATTACAAAAATTGAAGAATAAAACTTAACGGGAGCTCGCTGCTCCCGTTTTAATTTTAATATAAAGTTTTAGAAAGTATGAAGCAGATCCAGAGTGCTATTACAAAGAATGATTCTGCAGGGATTGCGAGTTTGGTGTAAGGGCATTTCCAGCCTTTATCAACACAAAGGAAAACCGTTCTTGTCACAAGAACCGTTGTTGCAAAGAACAGACCGCCGACAAGCGAATAAACAGGTGTTCCGAGTGCGAGTGTGAGATAGAGAAGAAATGCACCGAGCGCGAATGAAATTCCGCCGTAATAAACTCTTATTTCTGTTTTGCCTGCATTGTCAACAGGCTTGATTGAAAATGACTCTGCATTTTTCAAAGGCTTCGCGATGAACACAACAGCCATGCCCCAGAAATAACCGATAAGGCATATAACAGCTACGCTTGCAGGGATATTAACTGCAAGTATTTCTTTGATATAATCCATAGCTTTACTCCTCTATACTGATTATCTGATGTACGTTGACTTCAGGCACAGTGAATTCAACCTTTCCGTCAGCGTATGTGAAATCAATTTCTTCATTCTGCGGTGCGAGGATAACCTTTGAAGGCTTGTCGCACTTTACAGAAACCTTGATATTGTAAAGCGGAACAATGTCCTCGATAACCTCAGTATCATCGCCACGTTTTGTTGTGTGTGCAAAGAGAAGATGTACTATTTTTCTGCCTTCCTGCTGCATAAGCGTTGCAACACCTCTGTCAGGCATCTTAGCCTCAAAGCTGAGTTCATCGCCTACAAGGAGGTTTATTATGTGATTTACCATTTCCTTCTGATGGAAGTCACCGTATTTACCGTAACCTGCAAAGATATCCCAGCCAATATATGCAATATTGCCCTTTATCACAGCTGTAGGATATGTGTAATCAGTGTTGTTCGGTGCGTGCTGATGTGAGCAGAATCTGTCTGGTGTTCTGTTGAAATACGGATCCTGACCGTAAGCCACAATCTGAGCATCGACATTTTCAATTCGGTGAGACGGTGTTCTCATAAGATATTCTGTAGTACCGTTTACGGTCTCAAAGTCAGGAATGTAGTAAGTCGGGCTGAATTCGTTCAGACCGTTATACTTAATTCCCGTATCCACACAGAATTGATTGTTTTCATCAAGTCCCGATACACCCGAAAGGAGAAGTTTACCACCTTTTGCAAGGTAATCCTCAACCTTATTTTTAAGTTTTTCATCAAATCTCCAGGAATCAGGAAGTATGAGCAATTTATACTTATTGAAATCCTCTTCAAGGTCAATAAAGTTATAAAGGCGATGTGTTTCAAAGAGGATTCTGTTGGCACCTACATCAGGCTTTACGCTGTCTGAATACCAGCTTCCTCCCTGCACCTCTGTCGAAAGAACAGCTATATCCGCAACAGCCTTAGCACCCTTGCACCACGGCTCTTTTGCCTCAACCTCAGCATAAGCTGCACCGATAAGTCTGAAGGTTGACTCATTGAGCTGACCGTTAGGATGCATCTGGTCACCGATTGAACATCCTGCACCTACAGCAAGTGAAAGTGCCGCCTCATATCTGAGTGCATTCGGATGCTTGAATCCGCCGAATTCGCCCCAGGATTTATGGAATTTACCTGTCATACCAAGGTAATCATCGCGAAGAGTTCTTGCGTATGATGCTGACATCGGGAAATGGTCGTAGCTCCATCCGCCTGTAGGAAGGCTTTCAAGCTCAAGGTGAGCCATTGTATCCACAAGGTCACGTCTGCCCTTTGTAAGGTGACCTGAATTCTGGAAGATAACTGTTTCAGTGTTATATTTATGTACAGCCTCTTCAACTCTATCGAGATAATTTCTGTATACAATCTTCGAGAATGCTTTCACATCGTCTTCGTTAAGGTAGCTCATTCCAAGCTTCGCCATATCTGCACGGCACTTTGCACAGTAGCAGACCTTTTCGCCAACGATATCAAGGAAGATTTCGCAAGGATTGTAAACCTGCATAACCTCTTCAATCTCAGCAATAAGCTTATCAAGATAACCTGTATTAAGACACATTGTATGGTATCCTGCTTTGAAGAAGCCTCCGTTTACGCTTGTGCCGTTTTCATCTGTGAGCAACCATTCAGGGTGTGCAATCGCATCCTTTTCATCGTAACCTGATGATATATAAACAGGTGCTTTGACACCTATTTCAGCACAGGCATCAAGCTGTGCTTTGAGCAAATCAAACTTAAGTGTCGGATGCATCTCATTGACCTTTGACGGATGAAAAGAATAACCGTGGTGACACTTTGAAAAAACCGTGATTGAATCAACGTGACCGAGTTTTATTATTCTCTGCCACTCTTCTTTATTAAAAGACTCACCTACTCCCGGTACGGCCGGTGAAGTGTGAAAATCAAGGTGAACCTGTCTGAATCGAAAATCGCTCATATTAACCTCCTGAAATTAATCTGTTATGAATATAATAATATAAAATTTTTTTGTTTTCAATCTTTTTTTCCTGATAAAAATATTATATAATAGATTAAAATCAAATTGTAGGAGAAAAGCTATGAATAATAATGCTATGTTTAAATTAGGCTATGGTCTTTATGTCATTACTTCAAACGTAAACGGCAGTCTCAACGGCTGCATTGTTAACACTGTAATCCAGGTTACAACAACTCCTAACAG
>JAXJUJ010000180.1:0-27749 GCA_036309125.1 Acutalibacteraceae bacterium
CTTCTGGAGTCCGCTTATAAGTATATTTCAGACGGAAGCTTCAGAGGAATACGTATCTCGACCCGACCCGATGCCATTGACGAAGAGCGATGCGATATTCTGAAAAAGTACGGTGTAACAGCGGTTGAACTCGGTGCGCAAAGCCTTGATGACAATGTGCTCAGGCTCAATAAAAGGGGACACACCGCAGAGGACGTTGTCAATGCCGTGAAGCTTCTGAAAGAATACGGTTTTGAAACAGGACTTCAGATGATGACAGGTCTTTACGGCTCAAAGGATGCTGACAGTATCACGACAGCAGAAAAAATAATCTCTCTTGCACCCGATACAGTGAGGATTTATCCGACGGTTATCCTTGAAAATACCGAGCTTTGTGAGCTTTACAAAAAGGGTGTGTATCAGCCTCAGGATGTTGAAGGAGCCGCAGAGCTTTGTGCGGTTTTACTTGAAATGTTTGAAGAGGCAGGGATAAAAGTGATAAGGACAGGACTTCACTCAGGCGGTGACGTCGAAGGTGAATTTGTAGCAGGTGCTTATCATCCGGCATTCAAAGAAATCTGCGAAAGCAAGATTTACCTGAAAAAAGCGATGGAGTTTCTCCGTCAGAATAATATTCCCGAAGGCAGAATAGAAATCCGTGTGAATCCTAAATCTGTTTCACAGATGACGGGTCAGAAAAAAGCGAATGTTGAAGAGTTTAAAAAGCTTGGCTATATCGCTAAAGTCACAGCGGATGAAAGTATTGAAAAATACAAAGTTTACATATTAAGGAATGAAACATTATGAGATTAAAGGCACTCGAAATGCAGGGATTCAAATCTTTCCCTGATAAGACAGTTTTTAATTTTAATCACGGAATGACAGCTGTTGTCGGTCCTAACGGCTCAGGTAAGAGTAATATTGCTGACGCTGTACGTTGGGTACTCGGTGAGCAGTCGACGAAAAATCTCCGTGGTTCGAAGATGGAAGATGTTATTTTCGGCGGCACAAAAATCCGTAAGGCTCTCGGCTTTGCAGAGGTTACACTTAAGCTTGATAACTCTGACAGAACTCTCAATAACTGCGATAAGGATGAGGTTTCTGTTACAAGACGTTACTACCGTTCGGGCGAAAGTGATTATATGCTCAACGGTGCAGTTGTAAGACTTCGCGATATCCACGAGCTGTTTATGGATACGGGTCTTGGCCGTGACGGCTATTCACTTGTCAGCCAGGGACGTATTGCTGACCTTATTTCTTCAAAGTCAGGACAGCGCCGTGAAATGCTCGAAGAGGCTGCAGGAATTTCGCATTTCCGTTACCGTCGTAACGATGCAAACAGAAAACTTGCACAGGCTGAGGAAAACCTCGTTCGTCTCAGAGACATTCTTTCAGAGCTTGAAAGCCGTGTCGGTCCTTTGAAGGTGCAGAGCGAAAAGGCACAGAAATTCCTCGTTCTTGCTGCTGAGAAAAAGGAGCTTGAAATCGGATTGTGGCTCAACACTATCGAGACTTCAAAGACAAAGCTCCGTGAGCAGGAAGACAAGCTTTCAATCGCTCAGGCACAGTATGACGGCATCGAAGCCGCACTCAATGTCATTGAGCAGGAAACTGAAAATATATTTACAAAAAGTCAGGAAATCACAGTCCGTATCGATAATCTCCGTCAGAATGCAACTTCTTTTGAAGAGCAGGCTGTACATATCGACGGTGAAATTTCCGTTGAAAAGAATACAATTCTTCACAACAATCAGACTATCGAGCGTATCCGCCGTGATATGACGGATGCCGCTGACAGCGAAAAGGGTCTTAGCAGAGAAATCGAAGAGTCAAAGAAAGAAATTGACGAATTACTCGAGGAAATCGCTTCCAAAAAGCGTGAGCTTGACCTTGCTGCGACAGATATCGCTCAGGCAAGAGTGGAAAACAGCGAGTTTTCAGATAAAATCGCCGACCTTTCACAGAAGATTACAGAGATTACAAATAAAATTGCCGACAAGCGAATTGAAGAAACAACAGCTAATTCTTCAATCGAAGAAATTATGGGACGTGTCAGCAATATTGACGGCGTTCTTTCTACACGAAACGGTTATATAACCGAGCTTGAAGGCAAGAGAGCCGAGTGTCAGGCAGAGCTTGATAAGCTCAACGATGAAGCAACACAGATTATGAATGCCGTTTCAGGCTACAGCCTCCGTGTGCAGAATCGTGAAGAAAAAGCCGAAAAGCTCAAGGGAGAAATCGATGCCCGCGGACTTGACATTCTTCAGAAAAAAGATAAAATCCGTATTCTTGACGATATGGAAAAGAATATGGAAGGTTATTCAGGTGCAGTCAAGGCTATTGTACGTGAGGCAAAGGGTGGAATGCTCCGTGGTATTCACGGCCCGTTGTCACAGCTTATCAATGTAAGCGACAGATATGCGATTGCCGTTGAAACAGCACTTGGTGCAGCAATTCAGAACGTTGTCACAGACAATGAAAATGACGCAAAACGTGCGATCAACTTCCTTAAGGAGAAAAAGGGCGGTCGTGCAACTTTCCTTCCGTTGACATCAGTCAAGGCAAAGGCATTCACTGAAAAAGGACTTGATGATTGCTACGGCTTCATCGATATGGCTGATCAGCTTCTTGAATACGAGGAGAAGTACAGCGAGGTTATCAAGTCACTTCTCGGCAGAACAGCTGTCGCAGAAGATCTCGACAGTGCGATCGTTATTGCTAAAAAATATGATTATAGATTCAAAATCGTTACCCTTGACGGACAGGTTGTAAATGCAGGCGGTTCAATGACAGGTGGTTCAAGAGGTCATAATGCAGGTATCCTCAGCCGTGGTAACGAAATGGATAAGCTCAAGGCTCAGGTTGCAGAGCTTTCTGCTCAGCAGCAGGTAAGTCAGGAGGAATACAAGAAGTTAAGCGAGGAGCTTTCTCTTGTCAAGGCTGATCTTGATGCTTCTCAGGCTGACCTTAAGCGTACACAGGAGGATGTTATCCGTAAGGAAAGTGAATATTCTCTCATCGACGGTAAGCTTGATACGGCAAATGCCGCACTCGAAGAGCTTCGTCGTGAGAAGCAGAACGCTAATATCCGTATCAGCGACCTTGAAGAACTCAAGTCAAAGGCACAGGCTGAGATTGATGAGTTCAACAAGGAGTTAGGCTCAGTTCAGGCAGATCTCGACGTTGTAACACATGGCAGAGAGCAGCTTGAGGAAAAGAGAGAAAGTCTTGCTCAGATTGAAGCAAAGATTAATCTTGATATCCTTGCTTATGAAAAGGATATTCAGGCTCGTCGTGAGGCTGTGGATCTTCTTATCCGCCGTATGGCAAGTCACGAGGGTAAGCTTGATGACCTCAACGATGAGATTGCAGTGATCGAAAACGCAAATAAGGACATTGAAAATAAAATAGTTGAGCTTGAAAAGAAAGCGGCAGAGCTTCGTTCAATGGGCGCACAGTCCAAGGGCGACATAGAAGCACTCGTCAAGGAGCGCCTGGAATGCGATGCAGCAAGTGCACGACTCCGTGCGGAAGAGCGTGAAAAGAATTCAGAGCGTGAAAAGATCAGCGGTGAATTGGCTCGTCTTGAAGAGCGTAAGGAAACAATGCTCAAACAGCTCGATGATGCAATTAATAAGCTTTATGATGAATATCAGCTCACAAAGAGTGAGGCTGAGGCGATGAATATTGTCATCGAAGATTATCAGAAGGCTCACCGTACATTGCAGGAAATCAAAGGCAAAATCCGTGCACTCGGCAGCGTAAACGTTGGTGCTATTGAGGAATATACTGAGGTTTCAGAGCGTTATGCTTTTATGAAGGAGCAGCTTGATGATATCGAGCGTTCACGCGAAGAACTCACTCGTCTTATCAATGATCTTACAGGCAGAATGGGTGAGCAGTTCAAAGAGCAGTTTGTACGCATCAATAATTACTTTGGTGAAACTTTCGTTGAACTCTTCGGTGGAGGCAAAGCTGAACTCATACTCGAAAATCAGCACGATGTGCTTGAATGTAATATCGAAATCAAGGTACAGCCACCGGGCAAGAACGTTCAGAATATCGACCTTCTTTCAGGTGGTGAAAAGGGACTTGCAGCGATTGCACTTCTCTTCTCAATTCTTAAAGTTTCTCCGTCACCGTTCTGTATTTTCGACGAGGTTGAGGCTGCACTTGACGATGTCAACGTTACACGTTACGCTCAGTATGTACGCCGTATGACACAGAATACTCAGTTCATTCTCATTACTCACAGACGTGGTACAATGGAAGAAGCAGATGTTCTTTACGGTATCACAATGCAGGAGGAAGGCGTTTCAAAAATGCTCGAGCTTCAGACTGCAGAAATGGCAAAGAAACTCGGTATTACCTAAGAGGTGAGATTTATGTTAAAGTCTTTGACTTTTAAGCAATACACAACAAACGAGCTCAAACCGACAGGTTGGCTTAAAAATCAGCTTGAAATTCAGGCTGAAGGTCTTTCAGGAAACCTTGATAAAATCTGGCCTGATATCCGTGACAGTGCGTGGATTGGCGGAGATTGTGAAGGCTGGGAACGTGTGCCTTACTGGCTTGACGGTTTCATCCCTCTTGCTTATCTGCTTGAGGATGATGACTTGATTGCAAGAGCGAAGAAGTACATTGATGCGATAATCGACCGTCAGCAGGATGACGGTTGGATTGCACCGTGTTCTCGTGAAAAGCGTAACGAATATGATATGTGGGCAGTTTTTCTCATCTGCAAGGTTCTTGTTCTTTATGCTGACTGTGCAAAGGAAGAAGAAAAAATTCTTCCCGTAATTTATAAGGCACTTAAGAATCTCGACCGTCATATCGAAAGTAATATTCTCTTCGATTGGGCAGCAGCAAGGTGGTTTGAATGTCTTGTTCCTCTTATGTGGCTTTACGAAAGAAAGCCCGAGGATTGGATGCTCGACCTCGTGCAGAAGCTCAATGTGCAGGGTATTGACTACGAAAAGCTTTTTGCTGACTGGCGTTATGCTCAGAGACGTGAAGAGTGGAGCTTCCTTAATCACGTGGTAAATATCGGTATGATGATAAAGTCTTCGGCTCTTCTTTCACGCTTCACAGGCGGAGACCCGAACGAATTTGCAAAAAAATCAATGGAAATCCTTCTTCGTGATCACGGTATGGCTTGTGAGCATTTTTCAGGAGATGAGTGCTTAAGCGGCAGAAGTCCGATTCACGGCTCAGAGTGCTGTTCAGTAACGGAAGCTATGTATTCGTACGAATGGCTGACTGCGATTACGGGCGATGCTTACTGGGCAGACAGACTTGAAAAGGCGGCGTTCAATGCTTTACCTGCAACAATCAGCCCTGATATGTGGACTCATCAGTATGACCAGCTTTCAAATCAGATGCAGTGTGTACGCTTCCCTGACGGCAAACAGCCTTTTGATACCAACAGTGAAGAATCGCATCTTTTCGGTCTTGAACCGAATTACGGCTGCTGCACAGCAAACTTCAATCAGGGTTGGCCGAAGTTTGCAATGAGTACATTTATGAAAGCTGATGACGGTATCGTCGTAACAGCGATTGCTCCGTCAAAGCTCACTGACGGAAATATTACGGCAGAAATCGTGACGAACTATCCGTTTGAGGACGGATATTCAGTTCGTATTAAGGCAGAAAAGCCGTGTGAAACTGCACTTTATCTCAGAATCCCCGAAGGTGCAGTGAATGCAAAAATCAATTCGGAAAATGCAGCGTCGGGCTACAATAAAATCCTCGTAATGCTTGAAAATGAAGTGACAGTTAATGTGACTTTTGACTTCGAAACAAAGCTTTGTGAACGCGACAATGATATGTATTGCGTAAGACGAGGCAATCTTACTTTTTCACTTCCGATCGGTGAAAGATGGGAAAAGAAAGAGTTTGTCCGTGACTGTGTGGAGCGTAAATTCCCGTACTGCGACTACGAGATTTACCCGACTACACCGTGGAATTATGCTTTTGCTGATGACAGCTTTGATATAAGCTTTGGTGAGGTAGGGAAAGTGCCTTTTTCACCTGAAGAAGCGCCGCTTAAAATTAAGGCAAAGTTTGTGCCTATTGAGTGGAATATCATTGACGGAATCTGCTCAGAAGTGCCGTCATCAAGAGTGCCGACAGGTGAAGTCGTCGAGCTTGATATGATACCCTACGGCTGCACAAATCTCCGAATGACAGAGATGCCGTTGGTAAAATAATAAACAAAATTTTTATTCGCCCTTAAACTTCGGTTTAAGGGTGTTTTTTTGCTGAAAAAAGCTGAAAAATTCGCAATAAACTCTTGATACTTGCAGCGTTTTCTGCGATAATATTAAATGTATATTTATATTTATCGCAAGGAGCATTTAATATGAGTAATTATGAAAAACTCGCAGAGTTATTGTTTCCTGATATAACAAAAACTCCCGAGGATTATGAGACAATATATCCCGAAAGAGGTTTGTCTGAGGGAGCGAGAGTTTCTCGTTTTGCACCCAGTCCGACAGGCTTCCTTCACCTCGGTGGTCTTTTCGCTTCAATGATTTCACGTCTTACCACACGTGCGACAGATGACGGTGTTTTCTTCCTTCGTATTGAAGACACAGACAAGAAGCGTGAAATCGAGGACGGTGTTTCTGCAATCATCACAGGTCTTAAAGACTTTGGTATGGACCCTGACGAAGGTGTTATGGGATTCAACGAAGAAAGCGGTAACTACGGCCCGTATCAGCAGAGCCACAGAAAAGAGATTTATCAGACTATTGCAAAGTCACTTGTTATAAAAGGTCTTGCATATCCTTGTTTCTGCTCAGAGGACGAGCTTAATTCAATCCGTGCAGAGCAGGAAAAGGTCGGCACTCCGATTCAGGGTTATTTCGGCGAATGGGCAAAGTGCCGTGACCTCAGCTTTGAGGAGCAGGAGGCAAACATCAAGGCAGGTAAGCCCTATACACTCCGCCTTCGTTCACCCGGAAGTGCAGATAACAGAATAAAGTTCGATGACCTTATCAAGGGTAAAATCGAAATGCCTGAAAATATTCAGGATGTCGTTCTTCTTAAAACAGACGGTATTCCTACATACCACTTCGCACACGCTGTGGATGATCACTTTATGAGAACAACTCACGTTGTACGTGGTGACGAGTGGATTTCATCTGTTCCGCTTCACATTCAGCTTTTCAAGGCTTGCGGATACAGAGTTCCGAAGTATGCTCACATTTCTCCGATTATGAAGGAAGACAACGGTGGTAAGCGTAAGCTTTCAAAGCGTAAGGACCCCGAAGCTTCAGTTTCTTTCTACACAGAAAGCGGTTATCCGAAGGAGAGCGTTATCGAGTATCTTCTCACAATTGCAAACTCAAACTTTGAGGACTGGAGAAAGATCAATAAGGATGCTCCGCAGTCAGCTTTCCCGTTTAATCTTAAGAAGATGAGTGCAAGCGGTGCTTTGTTTGACCTCAACAAGCTCAACGACGTCAGCAAAAACGTTATCTCAGTTATGACAGCTGACGAAGTTTATGAAAAGGCTCTCAAGTGGGCAGAGGCTTATGACAAGGAGCTTTATGACCTTATGTCAGCAGACGAAGCTTTCGCAAAGGGTATTCTTTCAATCGACAGAGGCACAGCAAAGCCGCGTAAGGATATTGCAAAGTGGGATGAAATCAAGGATTACGTTTCATTCTTCTACAATGCGATTTATGCTCCTGATCACACTCTTCCCGAAAATATTTCAAAGGAAGATGCTGCTGAGATTCTCGAGGCATATCTTAATGTTTTCGATGCAAATGACGATAAGGACACATGGTTCAACAAAATCAAGGAGCTTTGTGAGCCTCTCGGCTTTACACCGAATGTCAAAGAGTATAAGAAAAATCCCGAAGCTTTCAAGGGTCACGTAGGTGATGTTTCAACAGTTATCCGTATTGCGATCACATCACGTCGCAACACACCTGACCTTCATTCAATCATCGCTCTTCTCGGCAATGATGAAATCAAGTCAAGACTTGAAAGCACACTTAATGAATATAAATAAGAGGAGGTAATAAAATGGAAGAAGAAATCAAGGTTTCCAATTTTATTCACGATTTTATAGACGAAGATCTTGAAAACGGAGTCAACACCCGTGTGCAGACACGTTTCCCGCCTGAGCCGAACGGATATCTTCACATCGGTCACGCAAAGGCTTTGTGCATTGACTTCAGCACAGCAGAAAAGTATAACGGCATCTGCAACCTTCGTTTTGACGACACAAACCCGTCAAGAGAGGATGTTGAATACATCGAGGCTATCAAGGAAGATATTCAGTGGCTTGGATTCAAGTGGGAAAATATCTTCTACGCTTCAGGATATTTTGATTTTGTTTACGAGTGCGCTCTCAAGCTCATTCAGGACGGCAAGGCTTATGTCGATGACCTTACTGCAGATGAAATCAGAGAGTACAGAGGTACACTTACAGAGCCGGGAAAGGAAAGCCCGTACAGAAACCGTTCAGTTGAGGAGAATATGGATCTCTTCAAGAGAATGACTGACGGTGAATTCGGCAACGGTGAAAAGGTGCTTCGTGCAAAGATTGATATGGCGTCACCGAACCTTAATATGCGTGACCCTGTTATTTACAGAATTTCACACGTTTCTCACCACCAGACAGGCGATAAATGGTGCGTTTATCCGATGTACGACTTCGCTCATCCTCTTTCAGACGCGAGAGAGAATGTAACATATTCTCTTTGCTCACTTGAATTTGAAAACCATCGTCCTCTTTACAACTGGTTCATTGAGCAGATCGGTTTTGAAGAGCCTCCGCGTCAGATTGAGTTTGCACGTCTTAACATCAATTACTGTGTTACAAGTAAGAGAAAGCTTCTCGAAATGGTTAATAAGGGAATCGTTGCAGGCTGGGATGATCCGCGTATGATTACTCTTTGCGGTATGCGCCGCAGAGGTTATCCTGCAGCAGCCGTAAGAGATTTCATAAACAGAATCGGTGTTTCAAAGGCAGACAGTACAGTTGACTACGGTCTTATCGAGGCTTGTGTAAGAGATAATCTTAATCTCAACGCTCCGAGAGCTATGGCTGTACTCAAGCCGCTTAAGGTTATTATCGATAACTATCCCGAAGGACAGTCAGAGGAGTTTGAGGTTGAGCTTCATCCCGAGCATCCTGAAATGGGTACACGTAAGGTTACCTTCTCACGTGAGCTTTACGTTGAGCAGGAAGACTTTATGGCAGAGCCTGTCAAGAAGTATTTCCGTCTCTTCCCCGGTAACGAAGTACGCTTCAAGAGTGCATATTTTGTAAAATGTAATTCTTATGAAACAGACGAAGATGGTAATGTAACCTGCCTTCACTGTACTTATGACCCTGAAAGCCGTGGCGGTAATTCACCTGACGGCAGAAAGGTCAAGGGTACAATTCACTGGGTAAATGCAAATGACTGTGTCAAGTGCGAAGCTCGTCTTTATGACAGACTTTTCAGTGCTGAAGAACCGGGCAAGGAACACGATTACGAGGAAGATCTTAACCCGAATTCACTTGAGGTTATCGACTGCCTTCTTGAAGGTGGATTCGGTAATGTTAAGCCGGGTGACACATTCCAGTTTATGCGTAACGGTTACTTCTGTGTTGATAAGGACAGCAGTGACGAAAAGCTTGTCTTTAACCGCACAGTTGCTCTCAACTCTTCATGGGGTAAGTAAAAATAAAGGAGATTTGTTATGAAAATCCTTAACAGAATTGTAACTTTCGCGTTGGCTGTGGCTGTTTTCCCTGCAGCTATTACACGAATCATTATAAGAATTGTTATCACACCCGGTGGCACACTTGCTACTTTTATGGGTGACACAGGTATAGAGGAAAGTCTGAGTGTTATTGATATTATCGAATACATTCAGAGCGGAACATTTGAGTTTCTTGAACCTCTTTTTCACTTTGAAAACCTGCCGAGAGTAGTTTCGGAAGGTAAAGGCTGGCTCATTGCATCAGCAGTTATGTTTGCTATAGCCTTGCTTGTGGCGTTGGTTATCATGGGCTGCGCTCTTTTCACTCAGGCTCATAAGACTGTTATGGGTCTTAGTGCAGGCGGTGCTCTCGCTTGTTTTTTGTCAATGTCATTCTTCACAAAGTTTGCATCACCGTTCGTTGAGGGTAAGGTTGACATAGGTGAGGTTCTTGCTCAGAATGCATTTGAAGGATCTGAAGGTATCGGCGGAATCTTCTCGTATTTCCTTTCAGGCGCAGTTGATATCAATGCTTTCCAGCTTGGCAACGCTGTTGTTACAATGGCACTCCTTTTTATAGGAATTGCTTTGTGGACATTCGCTTACTATGTCACACTTCCTGCGGAAGCAAAGTTGGCTATCAAAAATCCGCCTGTGAAAGAAAAGAAAGTCAAGGAAAAGAAAGAAAAAGTCAAGAAAGAAAAATAAATGAAACAAGACCTCTCGTTTGAGAGGTCTTTTCTTATCAGTTTGGGTGATTTGACAACGCTTGTTTTGTGTGATAAAATTTCATATGTCTTGCGGGGAAAAAGGTGAAAATCCTGTACGAGCCCGTCGCCGTGAGGTACAAAAAAGGTTTCCTTCTTGCCTGATGCCGCAAATCAGGGACAAGCCATTGGATAAAACCGAGAAGGTGAAGGAAATGTACCGAGTCGAAATATCCGCCTGACAAAAGCTCTCTTTTTTTAACTGCGAGTGCCGGTTTGAGTTTTACTCGAAGAGGGAAATAAAATTTTATAGGAGATGCAAAATTATGCAAAAGACAAAATTTAAAAGAATTTTGTCCATAATCCTTTGTATCGTGATTGTTGCGGCCATATCACTTTTTGCACTGGGTTGTACGGACAAAAACGACACTGAAACGGATTCAGCTCAAAAAACCGTTTCGAATGTTCCCGAAACACCTGAGGTAATCGGTCAGGGTGAGAAGAAATTTTTCTTTGTTGCTGAGGATCAGGAGGGAAAGGAAACGAAGTGGGAAGTTCATTCGGATGAGGATACCGTCGGAAAGGCTCTTATGGCTGAGGGTATAATCGAAGGTGAAGACGGCCCTTACGGACTTTATGTAAAGACCGTAAACGGTATAACTCTTGACTACGATAAGGATGGCTTGTACTGGGCTTTCTACGAAAACGATGAGTACGCTCTTACAGGTGTAGATCAGACGAAAATTACCGAGGGACAGACCTATGCATTCAGACCGCAGAAGTAAGCTTACGGTAAAAGAAGTTGCAATTTTCGCTATGCTTGGTGCACTTATGTATGCTTCCAAGGTGCTTATGGATTTACTTCCCAATATACATCTCATAGGTGTATTTATAATAGCGTTTACGGTAGTTTACAGAAAGAAAGCTCTTTACCCCATATATATTTTTGTGTTTGTTACGGGTCTTATTTCAGGATTTGCCACTTGGTGGATACCGTATCTTTATATCTGGACAGTACTCTGGGTGGCGGTAATGCTTCTGCCAAAGAGAATGCCAGAGAAGGTAAAACCGATTGTTTATATGGTTGTATGTGCTCTTCACGGCTTTTTATACGGAATACTTTATGCACCGTGTCAGGCACTGCTTATGGGACTTGATTTTAAAGGTATGCTTGTATGGATAGGAGCAGGTTTGTATTTTGACCTTATTCACGGCATAAGCAATTTCTTCTGTGCACTCTTGGTAATACCCATAGTGAAGATACTGAGAATTGCAGAAAAAAGTAAATAAAACAACGGAAATCCGCCGAGATATCGAATCTCGACGGATTTTTTGCATTATGAATTTATTGAGATTAATAATTTTCTTTTCTCATCTCGAAGTAGCTCTGCGGATGATTACATACAGGGCATACTTCAGGAGCCTTCTTACCGATTACGAGGTGACCGCAGTTACGGCATTCCCACATGATTTCTTTGCTCTTTTCGAAAACAGCCTTCATCTCTACGTTGTTGAGAAGTGCACGGTAACGCTCTTCGTGTGATTTCTCGATAGCAGCAACTGCTCTGAACTGAGCTGCGAGAGCTGTGAAGCCTTCCTCTTCAGCGTCCTTTGCAAAACGGTCGTACATATCTGTCCACTCGTAGTTTTCACCTGCAGCTGCAGCAGCAAGATTTTCAGCAGTAGTGCCGAGCTCACCGAGAGCCTTGAACCAGAGCTTAGCGTGTTCTTTTTCGTTGTTAGCTGTCTGCTCGAAGATAGCAGCGATCTGCTGATAGCCTTCCTTCTTAGCTACGCTTGCGAAGTAAGTGTATTTGTTTCTTGCCTGTGATTCGCCTGCGAAAGCTTCCATGAGATTTTTTTCTGTCTTTGTTCCCTTATACATAATAATTCTCCTTTGGTAAAATTTTATTTCAGCGGAATCTCACAGAGATTTCTCCGCTTGTAAGTGTGATTGTTTCTTTGGCATTTCTGACGACAAGACCGCCCTTTTGATCAATGTCGACAGCAGTAGCCGTATGAGAAATACCGTTCTGAATATAGGTGATTTCTCTGCCGATGACATTTGATTTACTGCGGTACTCATCAATGTATTCTTCAGACTTTGCAAAAATCAGCTCAAGGATATTGTTGACTGATTCAGCGGTAAGCACGTTTCTGTCGACATTTTTGCCGAGTGAACCTGCTATATCTTTGATTTCGTCAGGGAAGTCAATCGTTGAAATGTTTATCCCTACACCTATGATCAGTTTGCGAATTCTGCCGTTTTCGTTGACGGCCTGAACAAGGATACCGCATACTTTTCTGTCACCGAGATAAAGATCGTTTACCCATTTTATTTTCGTTTCTGTTTCTGCCACTTTCAGAATAGCACGTGACACGGCGACGGCAACAGCACAGGTGACACCTGTAAAATCAAAAGCGGGTGAATCGGTATCTATGGCAAGTGAAAAATAAAGTCCGCTGTCGTGAGGTGAAAAGAAGCTTTTGCCCTGACGTCCTTTGCCGTTAGTTTGCCCGTCGGCAACGACAAGAATACATCCGTCATCACTGCAAAGTTCACGTGCCACATCATTGGTGGATGTGACCGTGTCATAAACGTACACACCAACGCGCTCGTTTATCAATGTACTTATAGATTCTTTACTAAGCATTCTGCACCTCTGAAACTGTCTGTGAAATAATAATAGCATAAACTTTTTTTCTATACAAGCACAACTGAAAAATTTTTGAATAGAATATATTATCTTTCTTTAAATTTTGCGGAGGTCAGAGTTATGATAAGTGACTGCTTCTACTACGGTACATACACCCCGGAGGGATTTTTTTCGGTAGTGAACAAGCCGGAGTTTTCGGCAGAAAAAAACCTGACGGTAAAGGGTT
The DNA here is from genome assembly GCA_036309125.1 of Acutalibacteraceae bacterium. Lineage (GTDB taxonomy): Bacteria > Bacillota > Clostridia > Oscillospirales > Acutalibacteraceae > CAG-488. Next base: position 13,281 of record JAXJUJ010000180.1, read on the forward strand.
TTTCGTGTTCGATGAAGCAGAAGCTTTTTTTAAATATAAGAAACGAACTTGATAAAAGGGGATACCGTTATGTAGATTTCCGTGCAGATGACAGAAGTCTGGGCTTTTACAGTGAGGATGCAGGCTTCCGGATAATTGACGGTACATATTCTGACATTGCATCAAATTCGGAAATAATACTTCTGGACAACGGACTTACGGAAGAAATACAACCGTACCTTAATCTGCGGGAAAATGCAGTCAGACGGGCGCAACGGTTTCTTTTGGCGTGCAGATGTATCAGTAATGATATGGTACGGCTGGAGTCGGAAAATATCGACGTGATGAAAATAAACCGTTTCTCTACTCGTCTGTGGTCATCGACAGGGGGGACACTCAACGGAAATGTCGGGACGGAGCACAAACGCTTTGTGACCTGCTTTACTCCCGACGGTGTAGAGCTGAATATGGAAGCTTTTGATATTTACTGTGACAATGTGACTGTGATCTGTGAAAAGTCAGGTGCCTGTGCAGCAAGGATTGTAGACAGAGTGCGAAGTTACGCGCTGAGTGCGGGGTATGACGTGATAAGCTGCATTTGTCCGATGAATGTAGAAGGAGGGGCAGAGCATCTGATAATACCTGAACTCAGATACGGGATTTTTGTATGCAAACACTACCACAAGGGTGATTTTGCAAAAAGCAGAAGAGTTTTTTACGGACGTTTTCTTTCGGATTCCGGAGAGCAGACAAAACGCAGAATGGATTTCAGTCTCAAGGCATACAGAAGGTTGATGCAAGAGGTTTTTTTCTCACTTAATGAAGTTAAAATATATGAAAATGAGATTGAAAGTCTTATAGATAAATCGTTAGAGGATGAAAAAACAGGAAACATTTTACAGAAGCTTTTTGATACTTGATTTATCGTAATAAAGTGATATAATTATAAAAAAGGAGGTAATATAATGAAAAAGATTATATCACTTTTATTGGCAATAATTATTTGCATGAGTGTTATGCCGTCAGCTATGGCTGCAGGCAGCGGTGCTGTGTTACGAGGAGATGTAAACGGCGACGGCAAGACAAACTCGACAGATGCACTTCTTATTCTTCGTAAGGCTGTAGGCTTTAATGACGGAGAGTGTGACGCTTACAGAGCAGACCTCAACAACGACGGTGCTGTCAATGCAACTGATGCACTTCGTGTTCTTCAGATTGCTGTCGGCTCGGATAATCCGACAGGCTACACCAAGAACGAAGCTCTCAAATACTATGCAGACGCTTTTGATGCGGTAGCTATGAAGAAGATGAACGTTTTGTATGAGACCAGCTATGTATCCAAAATGGTGAATGATGACGACCGCTACGATTATACTGAATTTGATGAGTATGACGACTGGAAGGTAGGCTTTGAAAACGGCTACAGCAAAGATGCGGAGAGCTATATTGACGAATTCTGCCCCGATGCACGTATAGATCCTGATCTCGTCAAGAGTGCGAAAATTACAAAGAAGGACAATTCTACATATATAGTAAATATTGTTCTGGTTTCTGATACTGCAGACGATGTGGATTATGTGCCGCACAAAACATATCCGTACCTTCTCAACTATGCTGACTGTACTATAAGCGGTTTGGAGGATTATTTTGTCAATGACGCGACAGCTTCTTTCCCGGGTTCAGAAATCACAGCAGTGGTTCAGAACGGAAGTCTCAAGGAGCTTACTATCGATATTCCTTTTGAAATGCATATGACTCTTGAGCACGTTTATTATGACGAGTACATTGATGTAACTGAAACAGGTCACGTTATCGATGTATATACATTCGGTGTATAATTGAAAAAGCGGAGGAGCAGATATGAACAAAACATTGAAAAAAATAATCGCAGTTGTTATGGTTCTGATCCTTTGCCTGTGCTCTTCGACAGTTGCATTTGCTGAGGATGAAAGCAATGTTATAATCATCAGAGGCGATGCTAACGGCGACGGCAAGGTCAATGCTGCTGATGCGCTTCTTGTACTCAGAAAGTCTGTAGGATATGATGATCCCGAGCTTTATCACTACTGGGGAGATCTCACGGGTGACGGCCTCATCAATTCGACTGATGCACTCAGAATCCTTCAGATAGCAGTCGGATCAGATGATCCTGTATTGTATTCTGACGAAGAGGTTCTCAAGTTCTATTCAGATGCACTTTCAGCTTCCTATGAAGCTGTAAAGAATCTTAAGTATATAGGTGAGTACTCTTCAACTCGTTCAAATAAGGATGATCCCTCTGATTCAGTAGAGATTGAAGTTCCATTTGAATACGAATGGGATTTTGTAAACGGAGTAACCGAGGATGATATGACTATATATGATATATGTCCGATGACTCTTATTCCTTTGGACGCAGTTTCACGTATACATATAACTGAGGACGGATTTGATGCAGACAGCTATTATGTGTCTATTGACCTGAAGGGTGAGTCGGCAGATTTTGATAATCCTATCCCTGAAAATACCTGGAATTATGCTGCAGATTACGTTGACTGCACAGTAAGCGGTTATGAAGAATTTGGATATTATGTTTACGATGCAACTTCTGTTTTCCCTGCAACAACGATCAATGCAACTATCAGCTTTGACGGATATGTCGAAGCACTTCGCATTGAACTTCCGTTCCAGATGAATATGTCAATCTGCGATCCTGACGGCAATCACTTTGTTGATGCAAAGGAATCAAGTGAGCTGACAGACTGTTATCTTTTTGAGTATTGATATAAAAAAACCTACGCTTTCAAAGCGTAGGTTTTTTTGTTATCTGATTTTTGAGCCACACTCTGTACAGAATATAGCATTGTCTTCGAGAGTAGCACCGCAATTAGGGCAAACTCCGGCAAAGACTTCTGCCTTTTCCTCAACGGGAGCAACGGGAGTGCCGCACTCTGTGCAGAATATTGCGCCGTCCTCAAGAGGTGAGTTACACTGACGGCAAACAGCAACATCCTGTACTTCAGCGACAACAGGCTCTTCAATCGGCATTTCAATGAAGTCTTCTATCGGGAAATCATCTGTCTCTGCAACAGGGATTTCCTCGGGTGCAGAGACAGGCTCTGCAGCAATCTGTGTTACGGGTTCTGCAATATTTTCTGCCACAGGCTCTTCTGAAGGAATGACAGGTTCTGCTACGGGAGCTACAGGTTCAGCATCTGCTTTAACAGGTGCACCACAGTTTATGCAGAAAGCAGAATCATCTGAAAGAGGAACACCACAAACTGCACAATTCTTGACAGGTGCAACGGGCTGAGCGTCAGCCATTGGCGCACCGCACGTTGTGCAGAATCTCATTTCTTTTTTTACAGCTGCACCACAGGTAGCGCACTTTACCATACCCTCAGGTATAACAACAACCTTGGGAGGCATATGGTATCCGCAAACGCTGCAGAAAACAGCATCAGCTGAAATTTCAGCACCGCAATCGGGGCATTCTGCAACGTTTTTGAGCTGCTGAATACGAGCTCTGATGTCTTCAATATTTTTCTTTATATCGTTGCAGGATTGAAAGTAAACCGAAAAAGCTTCTTCGTAATCTTCAGGATGCGCCTGAACGTAAGCCTTACCGATCTGAAAATATACATTATTGAGCTTTTTTTCTTCCTCTGTGAGCATAGAAGAAAATTTAGCTATGTCAGCCATTTCCTTTGTTTTTTGGAAAGCACCCTGACCTGCATTGGTGAATGCTTTGCCGATATCGTCAAAAAATGCCATAAAAATACCTCCTGAAAAGGGAACTGGACCAGTTTATATATTGATTATATCAAATAAATTTCTAAAATCAAGATTTTACCATCTGTTTTCTACATATTCGCAAAAAGCGAAAAGATCTTTGATTTCTATCTTTGTGCCGTCATCAAGAGTGACGTCACCGTTCCAGATGCCGTAGACCTGATGACAGTTCATTCTGCCTACTTTAAAGTCGACGTCACTGTGATTGTCAAGAGTGGGCTTCATTGTCATATTGAATCTGCCGTCTTCAGAAACGAATTTCCATTCCTCCATAAATCGGTCTTTCGGAAATTTTTCGACGTCGACTGCACCGAATTTGTGAGCTTTTCCGTCATAGAATATTGCTGTTTCGGTTGCATAGCTTTCGTTGCCGATAGCCCACGTGATTTCAAATCCGAGATGATGCTTACCACCGTTTTCGTCATAGTGATACAGTGAACCGCTTCCCCAGTACCACACCATTTTATGAACTGTATTTACACGTCCCCAGTCCATTGAACAGAAAGCTGTGTCTTTGGAAATCTCATACGAATAGTCACCATACCTGAAAATACCTTCACACGGCATACACATCTGCTTTGTGGTCATAAAGTACTTTGTATCGTCCTCATCAAAAGGAAGAACGGTCGTGATACTTTCGGAGCCGGGGAGGATATCCATCTGGATATCAACCTTGACGAGCTTACCCTTGTGCATTTTTTCAAAGTGGAGAATACGTTCTGTCTCTCTTGTGTCGAAGTCGAATGTAGCTTTGCCGATCTTATCCTTGTAGCGGTTAGGTACGTCACCTTTTGCGGGGGGAACGTGCTTGTTTGCGCCAAGGAAATACTGCATCGCATCTACGATAACTTCTCCTGTTGAAAGGTCAGTGAGTTTGGCACTGACATAACCACCTACATTGATGTTTGCGAAACTTACGAGTATCTGCATTTTACCGTCAGTGATTGTGTAGAAATCCCATTCCTTACGGCTCATAATTCCTGTTTTCACGTAATCACGGTTGTAAGTGAAAACGTTATGTCTTGCCCAACCTTTCGCGAGAAGCTTTCCATCGGGAGAAAGGAGAGGTGTCTCTTCTGTATATTCAATCTGCTTGGACGGTTTTTTCCAATCCTTGAAGGGCACATAGGTGCGCGGTAATTCTTTGCTCATTTTTACTCTCCTTAAGTATTCTAAATAATTTTATTCATTGGCTTCAGAGATATGTATATCAATCACCAAAGAGTCATCCTGTTAATTATAACAAAAACAAAAATAAATGCAAATTTTAAAATGTCATCATATATCAGCCGTTTTCAGCTTTGTTGATTTTAATCGAGAACATAAACCTCGTCAGCCTGAGTTTCGAAAGAAATCACTTTACCGTTTCGTGTGAACGGGATTTCTTCTCCGTCAGACTCTCTCTTTACAGATTTTACATAAGCGAAATCAAGGTTGCACTTTCTGCCCTTGAGACTCTTAATTTTAACTGATGAAATCTTCTTGTTCTTCAGTTCTGCAGATACTAGGAAAGCACCGTCTGCACGTAAGTTTTCAAATGAAGCAGGTGAATTTTTGTCCCAACACGGGAAAAGGCGGATAATTCCCTCGTGTCCCTGAAGCAGCATTTCGTTGATTGTTGCAGGAACCATTGTAAGATGTTCTATACCACCGCCGTGATGACGGAACATTCTGTTAGGCAGACCGAATTCTTTGATGTTCTGATGGATTCCTTCAATAATAAAGTGAGGGTCAACACCTATTCTTGCACCTGCAGGAAGGTATGAGTTTGAGCCATTGTCATCAAGACGTCTGTCATTGATGAAATATGTATTTTTTGCAATTTTAAGAAGCTTTTCGCCGGACTCAAAACCTATCTGTGAAGCAGGGTAGATGTGCTGAAGACCGACAGTGTTTTCATCTCTCCAGCGTATACCTCTCTTAGAGTAACGGAAGCACTTTTTACCCTTTTTGATAAAGGTCGGGAAATCGCTTAAGTTTTCGATAATGTCTTCCCACAAAGCATATTTTTCTTCGTTAAGACCGAGCTCTTTTGCCATATCGTAAATGCCGTCGAAAAGCATTTTGACAAGACCGAGTGAGTTGATAGCGTTTACTGTTCCGACCTGACCGCAATGAGTGATGTATCTGAACTTTTCTCCGCGATAATACGGGATTTCGTGAGCTGCATCCTTCTTGATTAAATATCTGCCGTTCTTTTTGACAAGATAATCTTCCCAGAAGGCAGCGACATTAAATACAAAATCGTAGTAGTTTTCACGTGCATATTCCTTGTCATAAGTTGAGAACCAATGCATAAGCGGAATTACGCAGGCGTAAGCAGCGTGACTCTTCTGACCGAGGAAAAGAACTCCGTGCTCTTTACATGCAGGCATACTGTATACATCAAGTGCTTTCGGACCGAAGCTTACGGGGAAAGCATAACCCTTGCAGCCGAAAAATCCTGCAAACTTCTCTGCTTCTTCGTTCATATCGTGAATCGGCGCCATATATCCGTCGAAAAGCTCGGGATGGTTTGAAGAGAAAATGCAGTAATACGGAGCTTCGTAGTTATAGTTCATATGATAATCTCCTGCCCACGGGAAGAAGTCATCAGTTATGAAGTTGCCGAAAAGTCCCGGAGGAAACTCCTTGTTACCCATACATCCTGCAAGGTGATAAAGGCTTGAATTGTAGAATTTTTCAATTTCTTTGTCTTCAAGAGTTACTTTTGAAGCTGCGAAGAATTTCTCCCACTTCTCCTGAGTACGTTTTTGGTCTGCTTCGTAATCACATTCTGCGACCATAGCGATGCTTTTTTCTGTATAGCTTTCGTCGTCAAAATCCGTAACGACAGAAATACAATAGCTTACGCTTTTGTAATCGTCACTCTTGGCTGAATCAATTTCACGGATGCAGACTGCAACAGCAGACTCATGTGTAAGGTTTTCTCCCTCAAATTTACGTGAATAACCTTTGATGTCATTTTCTGAAAACTCAGAATTTTTTGAGTCGCATGTATCGGGAAGCTCAATGCTGACGGACGGGAAATTATCCGTGTCAGGCGATTTTATTTTAAAATAAATACGGTTTTCGGGAGCTACGAAAAATTCGATTTCCGTCTTACCGAATTTACATTCAAGCAGTCCTTTGTCAAAATACTGCTTTATGTTGTAATCTTCAAGATCAATATTATCAATAAGCAGATTGCCGATGGTTTTGATACCACCATCGCTGTGAGCACCGGGGCTGAATTTCCAGAAGTCGCACTTGGAAATGTGGATAAGAAGACCGTTATCAGCATTATCAAAAACGACACCGAGGTCACCGTTACCGCACATCGCACCGGCAGGGATTTTATATAATATTTTGCCACCATCTGTGTTTATTGGCTTTGATGTTATTTCATTAAAATAAGTGTTCATTTTATCACCGTTTTGCGAGAGTTTTGTTTAATTTCTGACAGCTACATTTTATCACAAAGAAAATGCATTATCAATAGTACAGAAAAAATCCCGACATCGGTTTTGGTACCAATGTCGGGTGCTTTTTGCATATTAAGAAAATTCAGAGATTATTTAATCTCGATCTCGTGAATCCATCCTTCGGGAGCTTCGATTCTGCCCATTTGGATACCTGTCAATGTGTCATAGAGCTTCTTTGTAACAGGACCCATTTCATCCATTCCGCTGGGAAGGCAGATTTCTTCACCGTGGTCAACAATCTTGCCTACAGGAGAGATAACTGCTGCTGTACCGCAAAGACCGCATTCTGCGAAATCCTTGAGCTCTTCTTTGAATACTTCTCTTTCTTCAACTTCCATACCGAGGTATTCCTTTGCAACGTAGCAAAGTGAACGTCTTGTGATAGAAGGAAGGATTGTATCTGACTTCGGAGTTACAAGCTTGCCGTCCTTTGTTACGAAAAGGAAGTTTGCACCGCCTGTTTCCTCAACCTTTGTTCTTGTAGCAGAGTCAAGGTACATATTCTCGTCAAAGCCCTTATCGTGAGCGTCAACGATTGCATACATACTCATAGCGTAGTTAAGACCAGCCTTGATGTGGCCTGTGCCGTGAGGTGCAGCACGGTCGAAATCACAGATACGGAGTGTGATCGGCTTTGCACCGCCCTTGAAGTACGGGCCAACAGGTGTTGCGAAAATACGGAACTGATATTCTGTTGCAGGTTTAACACCGATAACGGGGTTGCTGCCGAACATAAACGGACGAAGGTACATTGTAGCACCTGAGCCGTACGGAGGAACGAAGTCTGCGTTAGCAGCTACAACCTGCTCAACAGCCTCGATGAACTTATCTTCAGGGAAAACAGGCATCTTAAGTCTGTCTGCACTGTCAGCCATACGCTTTGCGTTGAGGTCAGGACGGAATGTTACGATACGGCCGTCCTGTGTACGGTATGCCTTAAGACCCTCAAATACTGTCTGTGCATACTGAAGAACACCTGCGCACTCGCTGATAACAACGTTAGCGTCTTCTGTAAGTCCGCCTTCTTCCCAAGCGCCGTCTTTGAAGTTTGCAACAAATCTCTTGTCTGTCTGGATGTAACCAAAACCGAGATTTGCCCAGTCAATCTGTTTGTTACTCATAATATATTACTCCTTTACGTTAAGTTTCAATGCAATAGATATATTTTAGCAGATTCTTGAGATTTGTCAATATTCGTATGATTCGTATAGCCCTGAACAGTTCAGAATTATTTTTTCACAAGCGACAAGAAGCTGTCCCGGTGGGAGAAACTCTTATAGTCTGTGTCTTCATATATAATATGTCAGAAAGAAATGCAAAAAATCTGAAGTCATAAAGCTTCGGGTATAGAAAAAGGATGACAGATTGCTCTGCCATCCTTAAACTGATTATTTAATTGTAACGGGAATGTATGCAAGAAGCATTTCAAAGATTGATTTGATGAAGCTGATAATCATTTCAAAAATGTCAATCTTTGCATTCTGTTCAGGTGTTGTATCTTCCGTTTCAACATCAGCTTCCGGAGCATCTGTTTCATCTTCAATCTCAAATTCAGGAGACTGATCGATGAGTTCAATATACTCAACATATGCTGATGATGTTTCAAGAAGAACTTCTGCTGACTTTGACTGGTCAACGTTTGCAAGGAGTGCACCTGCCTGATTGAGGAGATCAACATCAGCTTCGTCAATCACACCGTCGTGGTTGCAGTCTGCTGCTCTGTAAGCCAATTCACCGATGTCGCTTTCACTGAGCATACCGTTTACGATACAAGAAACGAGAACTGCATCCATACCGTCGCACCAGCCGTCGCCGTTGACATCACCGTAGAGGAGAATTGAATAGCTCTCTATAATCTCGCCACCGTTTACAACATTTGCAACTGTGCCTGTGCCGAGGTAACCGTTCTGTGTCTGATATGACCATTCATAGTCAGGGTTTGTGAATGTGCCGTAATAATCGAGACTTGTTGTGCCGGGCAAAATTCCGCTGATGATGTTATTCTCAAAGTCGAAGTCGCCGTGTTCGGGCTCAACAACAGCAAACTTTGCATAAAGGCTTAATTCCTCTGTCACGGGTGTGTTGAAATCGTAGAGGCTTCCGTCTTCTGTGCACCAGCCGAGGAAAACTCTGTTGCCGTAATCAGAATCGAGAGGCTTTTCGATACACGCACCTGTCGCAACCTTCTTCATAAGTACCGCATAACCGTCAACGTGGAATTTTACGGTGTTATATGAAGTAATCCATATCTGACGGTAAAGGTCAAGCTCGTAAGGCTCGTCGCCCCTATTGGTAATTTTGTCATCTGTGAGGTCTCCGTCAACACTGTCGCTTGCATAAACAAGAACTTTGTCGGGGTTGGCAATATACGAGTCTGTGTTTGTGTCATCACCCTCGCAATAGAGGTAAAGACTGCCGTTAAGAACCGTAATCGAAGCTTCGCAACCGTAAATTGTATTTGAGAAATACATATCGCAGTAGGCGTAAACCTTTACGTCTGCACCGTCAACGATAATTTCTTCTGCATCGCCGATTGCAGTGTAATCAAGGCATTCAACGATCGTGTCACACTTGAATGTGATTGTGTTATAAACCAAAATCGCATAATCCATCCACTGTTCGTGACCGACGTTGAGCGTTGCTGTGCCGTCGATTGTGAGATTAGCATAATCATAGTAGCTTGTGATATTGCTTACAGCGTTACCGTTGCCTGATGAAACAACCGTCAGGTCAATTTCACCAAATTCAATTCCTGCGCCGTAGGGGCTGTCGAAATTGTAAAGAGTGAGAACGCCGTCTTTGTAATGTGCCCAATGGTCTGAGGGTCTTCCTGTTGTAACAGCACCTGAATACAATCCGAGATATGTTCCGTCGGGCATTGCAACACCGTTTACCTTAATATCTGCCCAGCCTGCTGTAAGAACAAGGTCCTCTGTTATAGGTGTTGTGAAATCAAATACCTTGCCGTCAGGAGTGAGCCAACCGTAGAAGAACTTGTGATCCATTCCCGGATCTGCAATTGGACGTGCGCATTCACCGTCAGCTACATCCTGAGTAACAACGGGCGAATCACCGAGGCAGAATGTAACGGTGTGAGCCGTTGAATAAACATAGAACTTATCTGATGTTATTGAATAGTTTGTTGCGTAATATGCACGGAGCTGATAGTAACCGCCTTCGGGCAGAACACCAAAATCAGCATAGTTTGAATAGCTGTTAAGGGTTGTTACCGTGCTTGATGAGCCGTCAAAGGTTATAAGCTCAAGCTTTGTCGGCTTGAAGCCTGTTTCCCATGTGATGGTCATTGTTCCGCTTGCCTTGGCATCACCGCCGACAGGCTGCTTAACAAAGGTGTAATCACTGCCGCCTCTGAATGATACATAGTCGAAAGTGCTTCTTCTTGAATCAGCGTATATCGAGCTTGTTGAGTAGTTTGAGCTTGTTGAAGCAACGCTGCTGATGCCGCTTGAAAGTGTAAGAGTACCTGCACCGCTGATTGCCGAATAGCTGTCGTCGGATGCTGTATCGGTTGAGATAAGAACGATGCTTCCTCCGTTTACGTTCAATGCACCTTCGAGTGCAACGGCATTGTTTACAGCTTCGATGTATGCTGTGCCGCCGTTTACGGTCATAGCCTGACCTGATTTAACGTTGATACCGCTTGCAGATGCGTACATCTTCAATGAACCGCTGTCAATCGTGATTTCGCCCTGTCTTACAAGGTTGATACCTGCCTTACAGTTGATTGTAACATCTGCACCTGAGAAAGTAACATAGTTACCTGTAACTGAAATTGCAGTGCCTGTGCAGTTGATGTTAACGATACCGCTCTGGAAATTGATACCACCCATAGCCTGAGCGTGAGTGCAGCTGATACCGCTTGTAACATCTGTGATGTTAAGGTTACCTGAAACCATAACGTATCTTGAGCTGCTGATAGCTGTGTTTACACCCTTGATGTTAAGCACGCCGTTTGCCTTGGAAGTGATTGAAACTGTTTCGCCCTTGCCGATACCGTAGCTTGTATATCTGTCAACGGGAGCTGACATCGGGCCGATTGTGTTTCTGCCACCGGCAACAATCTTAAGAGCAGATGTGCTGTAAATTCCGTAAGCAGTATTCTTTGAAGTGAACGTACCCGTGCCTGCATAGTGGTAATTATGGAGTTCAAGAGTCAGAGTTCCGTTTACGGTTGAAAGATAAGCGTAATTGCCGTTCGGCTTTGTTGTTGTGGGAATACTGCTTCCCTGTACAAGGTATTCACCCTCTCTGAGGCCGATACCGCCGACGTAAGCCTTAACGTCATCTGCTGTAACGAGCACAGCACAGTAAGCTGTTGCACCGTTGCCGAGTGTTGCTTTTATAAGAGCAGAGCCGGGACGGACAGCCGTAATCTTACCGTTGCTGTCAATGGTTGCAACTGCGCTGTTGCTTGAAGTCCACACAAGTGTTTCTGCAAGGTTTTCGGGAGCAAAAGTTGCGCTCAACTGATGTGTTGAGTTTTCGGCAAGTGTGAGGAAGTCTGCATCAAGTGCAATTGTTCCTTCGGGGAATTCAACCGTGAAGTTGTAGGTGTGTGCAAGGCTTCCGACTTCGTTTCCGTCGGGGTCAATCAATGTGATTGTCTGAACAACCTTACCTTCACCGGGATAAATATGAATATATGTGTTGCCGTTGTCTGCGCTGTAAACAAGCTCACCGTCCTGATAAGCTTCCATTTTCACTGTCTGCGAATAACCTTCTTTTGTCAGGTCGCTGCTGAGGGGGTAGGCGGTGAAAGCAAACTTCGGTGCGGTTGTAAGCGTACCGAGCTCGGAAACACCTGCCGCAGCCTGTTCGTTTGTAACGCCGGGTGTTCTTGTTTCAAAGTACAGCTTTGCATAAGTAAATGTGTATGTATGTGTCTTTCTACCGACTTCCTTTCCGTCGGGGTCAATGAGCATAACAATCTGCGTAACCTTGTTTGTACCGTAGTAATAGTTTCCGCAGGTCCATGTTGTGCTGTCAAGTGTTTCTATGGCGCCTGAGCTGTACTCAACCTGTGTCTGAGTCTTAATGGAGTAGCCCATATCCATATACTTGAAGTAAAGCTGCTTTGCAGTGAAGCTGAATGTAGGCAATGTGCTCATAAGACCGAGGTCTGTGTGACCGTCGGTGATTTCGTCTGCAGTCGGTTCGGGAGAGTGAGTTGCAAAGCCGAAATCAATTCCGTTCGGGTCAAGCTCCATATCAAAGGAAACACCCTTTACGCTGTCGGAATCATAAATATAAAGGTTGCTTGTCTTGGTTTTGTAGCCTGTTGAACTTACTTCAACCGTATAGTCGCCCTTTGCAACTTCTGCGAAAATATGGCTGCCGTTTCCCTTGATTTTTGCTGTATGGACAACTGTGTCAGTACCTTTTTGATAAACCTTAACCGTAGCCGTGTCTGTGCTGTACATACCTGTAATGTCAACAACTACGGTTTTGTACGGTTCCATAAAAATCAAATCAGTAAAGCTCTTGTCTTTGATTGTAAATGAATATCTGTAGGTTACATAATTGTTGCATTTAGCTTCAAGAACATAATCGCCCTTGGGAACACCTTCGATTTCGAAAGCAACGTCAAGAGGAAGGCTGTTGATGTCGAAATCGCCCTGACCGTAAGCCGTTGTTGTTTTGAAAGGTGTGTCTTCACCTGCTTTATAAAGATTGATTGTTATGGGTCTGCCTTCGGGCACACCGCTGATTCTGGCAAAGACGGAGTACATATTCTCTGCAGTAAATGTAAAGGTGTGCGTAAGTGATGTAACTTCATTTCCGTCAGGGTCAATCAATGTTAAGGTTTCAATAATTATATATACGCCTTCAATTTCGGGAACAATCTGACATGATGCACCGCTTGCCTGAGATTTAATAATCTTGCCTGTGGGGTCATATATCTTCAGGTCTTCTTTTAATGTGTAACCTGCATCAATTGAAGCCTGAGGCAAAGATTCAGCAGTAAACTTGACAGTAACTATACCTTTTGCGCCTGTCGCTCTTGCGCCCAAATCTACCTCTGTTTCACCTTCGGGCATTACAGGATGCTGTGTTGCGAAGCCCAAAAAGTCGTTAACACTTAATACTTCAACAGGCGTTCCTTCTGTTAGCTTAGTGCTTATAGTGCCGTTGTCATAGATATACAAACAACCGTCTTCTAAGAAATACTCATGATAATCAAATCCTATTCCCTGTGGAAAATAACCACCTTTAAAAAACACTCTTCCTCTTGAAAGACTATGTTCAGTCGCTTCAGCAAAACTCGTCGGAAGTCCGGCTGTGCTGATAAATGTACCGCCTTCGATAACCAAGGTTCCTGAACTACTCACACCTATTATGTGGGTGATATCGCCATTGTTGTGACCTGACTTAAATGTTAAATCACCTTTGATAGTAGTTTCATCACTGACACCTACAACTATACAATAAGAATTGCTACAGTGAATTTTACCGTTACCTTGAATTATAGTCGGGCTTTTAAACCTTAACAACGATTCTTCTCCGCTAAGAGTACCGTTAACTGTCAACACCTTAAGTTTTTTATTATCAATTGATTCGATACGTTCAGGAACTTCTATATACGCTCATTCTTCTACAAGAACATATATTGCGTCTTCAAGCTCCATTGCCGCCTTTAATTCTTCGTAGGTGTCAACAACAATCGGGTCAGCTTCCGTACCCGTACCTGTTGCACCCTCGACGGGGCAGGTTGATGCTTCTTCCGCACTCGCCGTAAAAACGGATGCAGGCATTATGCCGAACACCATAATTATGCTCAGCAACATAGCCAATGTCTTTTTGAAAATTTTCATACAAAAATTCTCCTTTCAGCAATAGAATCCTTAATCGTATGAATATACAATGATACATCATAAATTTTATCACAATCTTTTTATCTGCACATTGTACTTTAGTGCAAACTTTTGCTGTTTTTAAAAAAATTATTTTGTCGGGATGAATTAAATGTCACAGAAACCCGGCCTCCCTTGCCTAAAGGGAGGGGGACCACGAAGTGGTGGAGGGATAGTTTGTGACACAGAAAAAGATATAGCAGTAAAGAAACTTTGTTAATATATCCCTCCGTCTTTTGCTACGCAAAATCCACCTCCCTTTAGTGAACAGGACCGTTAAAAACGGACAATGACAAAAAAGCCCCTCCTATGGTAGAATTAAAGAAACTACCATAGGAGGAATTTTTTATGCCCAGAAGCTACAAACACATACAGCAATATGA
>JAXJUJ010000181.1:0-23356 GCA_036309125.1 Acutalibacteraceae bacterium
GTATTTTGAGAGTTTTAACGAAGTCATTCGCCAAAAGAATTGATTTAAGGCTAATCAATCCCTAATTTACGCCGCCCAAGGAGGGTGCCTTTTTCATTTCACTTTAAAAATAACTCTTGATAAGCTCTGCAAGAGGAGGAACAAGGTTTTTGATATTCACTCCCGTTGTGTTGATGCAGAGGTGATAGCTTTCTTTTTTGCCCCAGGGGATATCGGTGATGAGCTTACGCTGTCTTTTCCTGCCTGTATCGACCTGCTTGATTTTTCGTGCAAGTTCCCTGTCAGTCAGCTGCTCGTTTGCGGGAGCGCGCCAACGGCAACGCTTCATTTTTGATTCCATATCGGCATAGACGAAAATGTTGAAAGGTTTGTAGTCCTTCAGCAATGCATCTGCGCTTCTGCCTACGATAACCATATCGGTTTTCTTTTCGGCAAGAGTTTTGATGATTTTCTGCTCAGCAACGAGAAGCTCCGTAATATTTTGCTGGAGCGAATCTGAATAGAAAAATGTTCTGCCGAAGGTTACGGGGAAACTCAGTGAAAAGTTTCCGTTAAGGACAGATTCAACGTAACCTGTATCCAGCTGACTTTCTTCTGCAACCTTGTCGATGATTTCGCGGTCGTAATATTCGAAGCCGAGCTCATCTGCCAGTCTTTTGCCAAGCTCTCTGCCTCCGCTTCCGAATTCACGGCTTACTGTAATGATTCTTGCCATAATAACACCTCCGTTGAGTATAAAACTTTTCGCCTTTACTATAATATAACACAAAATGACTGAAATGTACAGAAAAACATCCCGGTTGGAGCCGGGATGTTTAATTTTTAATATGATTTTTTCCTTAAAAAAGCAAAAGGCTTCTTTGGTTCGCTGTCATCGTGCTCAGTCGGTTTCCAGAGGTGAATAACACCTTCGTCGTTGAGAAGCTTCACAATGATCATCAGTATCGGCAAAAGGAAAATACCGATAAATCCGAAAAGCTGTGAACCGATGTACATTCCCATAAGAGTAAGGACAGCAGGAAGACCGACCGTACCTCCGACGATTTTTGGTTCTATAATCTGACGGATAACATAAATTATTACATAAATAACAAAGAGTCCGACGGCAAGGCTGATTTTACCCGTGATGAGTGAATATGCTGCCCACGGAATCATAAATGTGCCTGTTCCGAGAACAGGAAGAATATCGAAAATTGCAATAACGACAGCGATTGTGAGAATGTTTCCGCTGTTGTAAATATTCAAAAATGAAAGGATGTTCAATCCGACAAAAACTTCTGTTCCTGTTATGCAGATAATCAGCGCATAAGAGCGCACAAGCTTACCGAGCGAAGTGAAAACAATTCGCTTTGCAGCCGAAAGTTTATGTCGTTTGTTTTCGGGAAGTTGATTTTTGATAAATCCGACAATCCAGTCATAGTCAGATGCCATAAAGCAGGATGCAAGAACTGAAATGACTATCGCCACAAGAAATCCGGGGATTCCCTTCACGGTGTTCCAGAGTCCACTCAGCGGTGTCATAAAAGCAGAAAGCGAAAAGCCTTCACCGCCTGAAGTGGAGTCCATTATTGTGGAAGCAACTTCGCCTGCACTCTTGTCCCGTAGTGTGTCAAACCATCCTGTCATACTTTCCGTGACTGCAGCTTCTGCTCTGTCAGGGAGGACCGTAACGACACCCAGCACCCATTTCTTAACATCCTCCACAAGTGACGGAAAATCCGTCAGTTTTGCAGCAACAAAAGAAAAAAGTGATTTTGCCGAGTCAACGAGCTTCACACCGACAAGCGAGATTACCCCACCTGCAAAGAGGAAAATTACGATAACAAAAAAGACTGCGACGAAGCTTTTTTTGATTTTCAGCTTGTTTGTTATAAGGGATGTGGGCTTTTGCACCGCTGATGCAATCATAAATGCAAGAATAAACGGAAAAACTGCCCAGAAGCAATATTTGAAAAACAGGTATGCAAGTCCGATTATTATTGAAAAGTAAAGAAAGTTTATAATTCTTTTTCTTCTGAGTTCAACTGTACTCATTTAAGGTATACCTCATTTGTGCGCTTTTTCACGTATTTTTTTCAGATTTTCTCCGCCGATTATTTTAATCAGGGCTTTTTTGGCTTCGGTTTTTATACGAACGCTTTTTGGCAACCAGAGCTGTGCAAAGTGGTGAATTGCCGCACTGTCATCAGTGATATAGCTGATGCCGTTAATATAGTCGTACGGACTGAAATACGTCCTGGGATAAATAGTGATATCTCCGACTGTCTGCAATTCGTTGTTTCTGACGAGACCTCTTTGCTCGAGGAGTTTTGTCAGAAGTACGACATTTGTGTCTGTATATTTTGTACCGTCTTCGTTGAAGTAGGTGAGACCATCATAGTGTGAAAGGTAGGTCTGCATAAGCTCGTGACCTTTTTCAGTTCCCATTACACAAGTGCCGACGAAGTTGCCTTCCTCAAAGCCGAGGAACATCTGATGGTCAAGGAAGCTGTCAAAGCTGCCAAGCACCTCGACGTCCGTATCCATATATATACCGCCGTAGTTATAGAGGACATAAGCTCTTACGTAGTCGCTTACAAAGGCGAAGTTTCTGTCGCTGTAAGCTTCGGAAACAAATTGATTTTTAGAAAGGTCGAAATTGTCCTCGTTCCACTCCAGAATACGATAGTCAGGAAGATTTTTCTTCCAGCTTTCTATACATTTTTTTACAAGCTTGGGTTTTTCTCCTCTGCCGAACCAGCAGTAATGAATTGTTTTTTTCATCCTGTACAGCTCCTGAAATAATTTGATCTATATTTATATTATAACAAATGCACAAGTAATTCAATTAAAAAGGTGTTAATTTTTAAAATTTTTTTTGATTTTTCTCTTTATTATTTTGCTCGTTTATGTTAAACTATTCGGGTATATTCGGATTCATATTGTTTACCTAAGGAGATGGAAGTATGGAAATAGCAATTATGGGTTACGGTGTCGTAGGCTCAGGCGTTGCGGAAGTTATTGCAATGAACAGCAAAAGCATTGCTGAAAAAAGCCTTCAGGACAGCGTAGACGTAAAATACATTCTTGACCTCAGAGATTTCCCCGGAGATGTAAACGAAAGTAAGCTTATTAAGGATTTCAACATCATTGTCAATGACCCTGATGTTAAGGTCGTAGTCGAAGCTATGGGCGGTCTTAATCCCGCATTTGATTTCGTTTCATCCTGTCTCAAAGCAGGAAAGAGTGTCGTAACTTCAAATAAAGAGCTTGTTGCTGCTAAGGGAGATATCCTCCTTAAATTGGCAGAGGAAAATAATGTTAACTTTATGTTTGAAGCAAGTGTCGGCGGCGGTATTCCCGTAATCCGTCCGATGGCACAGTGCCTTGCGGCAAACCGTATTGATGAGGTCGCAGGTATCCTCAACGGTACTACAAACTTCATTTTAACAATGATGATTTACAATTCAATGAGCTTTGAGGATGCACTTCGTCTTGCTCAGGACAACGGTTATGCTGAAAAAGATCCGACAGCTGATATCGAAGGCTTTGATGCCTGCCGTAAGATCTGTATTCTTGCATCTCTTGCATTCGGCAAGCACGTTTTCCCTGAAAGCGTTTACACTGAGGGTATCACAAAGATCACTCTTGAAGATGTTGAATATGCACGTTCATGGGGCGGTGTTATCAAGCTTCTCGGCAGAGCTAAGCGCGTAGGCGATAAGATTTCTGCAATGGTAAGCCCTGCATTTGTTGCTGACACAAGCATCCTTTCAGGCGTTAATGATGTTTTCAATTCAGTATTTGTCCGCGGAAATGCTGTTGGTGATGTTGCATTCTATGGAAGAGGCGCAGGTAAGCTTGCAACTGCAAGTGCTTGTGTTGCCGATGTAATCGACTGCGCACGTCATCTTGAAAAGCGTAAGGCATTCGGCTGGGGCGACGCTGTTGAAAACTACGTTGTTGATCGCAATGAGGTTGAAACATCCTTCTATGTAAGAGCTAAGGGCGACAAGGTATTTGCACTTAAAAAGGCTGAGGAGCTCTTTGGTGATATCAGCATTCTCACTCGTGAAAATGCTCCCGAAGATGAGTTCGCTTTTGTTACACCCGTAGCGAAGGAAGGCGAGCTTCTTGAAAAGCTTGCAAAAATTGAGGATATTGAAATCCTCGGCAAAATCAGAGTAGAAAATTATTGATATAAAGTGGTGAATTATTATGGGACTTATAGTTCAGAAATTCGGCGGTAGTTCAGTTGCCAATGCAGAGCGCGTTATGAACGTTGCAAAAATTGTAACTGATACTTACAAACAGGGTAACGATGTTGTAGTTGTTGTTTCTGCTCAGGGCGACACAACAGACGACCTTATCGCAAAGGCAAAGGAAATCAATCCCGGTGCTGCAAAGCGTGAAATGGATATGCTTATGGCAGCAGGCGAGCAGATTTCAATCTCTCTTCTTGCAATGGCAATCGAAAAGCTCGGCTACTCAGCAATTTCTCTTCTCGGCTGGCAGGCAGGTTTCAGCACAGACTCTGTTTACTCTGCAGCAAGAATCAAGAAGGTTGATACAAAGCGTCTTAAGACAGAGCTTGGCAATAAGAAGATTGTTGTTGTTGCAGGTTTCCAGGGTCTTAACAAGTATGACGACGTAACAACTCTCGGTCGTGGCGGTTCAGATACAAGCGCAGTTGCAATCGCAGCAGCTCTTCACGCTGACAAATGTCAGATTTATACAGACGTTGACGGTGTTTACACAGCAGACCCGAGAAAAGTAAAGAATGCAAAGAGACTTCCTGAAATTACATATGACGAGATGCTCGAGCTTGCGACTCTCGGTGCGCAGGTACTCAACAACCGTTCAGTAGAAATGGCTAAAAAATATAATGTGGAGCTTGAGGTTATTTCAAGCCTTAACCCGATTCCGGGCACAATGGTAAAGGAGACAGCTAAAATGGAAAAAATGTTAGTAAGAGGCGTAACTAAAGATACAGATGCTTCAAGAATTTCAATCAGCGGACTCAACGATGTTCCCGGTGTTGCTTTCAAAATCTTCTCAAGCATGGCTGCAAAGAATATCAATGTTGACATCATCCTTCAGTCAGTTGGCCGTGACGGCACAAAGGACATCGCTTTCACAGTAAGCGAAGCTCACGCTGACGAGGCAGTTGAGGCAATCAACAATCTTCCGTTCATCGGCGATGCAAAGGTTGTCCGTGATGACACAATCGCTAAGATTTCTGTTGTTGGTGCAGGTATGGAAACACATCCGGGCACAGCTTCAACAATGTTTGAGGCTCTCTTCAACCAGGATATCAACATCCAGATGATTTCAACAAGCGAAATCAAGATTTCTGTTCTTATCGATCAGAAGGATGCTGACAAGGCTGTTGCAGCTGTTCACGAAGCTTTCTTCGGTAATGACTGATAATTTAAAAGCAAAACTGTGTTATCTCTCAGAGGTAACACAGTTTTTTCTTGCAATTTTTGAAATAATTGGTTATTATATTAATGTGAGAAATTGTGTGAAATTTGGAGGAAGACTATGAGAACTGTAACGAAAATCAATCAGAATTGGGCATTCTCCCTTGATGCAAAATCTGTACCTGCAGAATATCCTTCAGAATGGAAAGCACTCGACCTTCCGTATACCTGGAATGGCGAAGACGGTCAGGACGGTGGTAACGATTATTACAGAGGAAAGGGTTACTTCGCAAAAGAGCTTTCTGCCTCAGACTTTGATGAAAATGATGTGCATTATCTTCAGTTTGACGGCGTAAATTCCTCAGCTGAAATTTATTTCAACGGCAAAAAGATCGCTGAGCATCACGGTGGTTACTCAACCTTCCGTGTAAAGGTTGAAGATATTAAAGAAAAAAATCTTCTCGTTGTTGTAGCAGACAACTCAGCTAACGACAGAGTATATCCGCAGACAGCTGACTTTACTTTCTACGGTGGTATTTACCGTGATGTCAAGATTGTCGGTGTTGATAAAAACCACTTTGACCTTGATTATTGCGGTGCACCCGGAATCAAGGTTACACCTGAAATCAATGGCAAGGATGCAAAGGTAGAAATCGAAACATACTTTGACTGCAAGACAGCAAAGGTAAAATATGAAATCATAGCTGACGGTGAAGTTATTGCTGAAAAAACAGACGATAACGATGCAGAGCTTGAAATCGAAAATGTTCATCTCTGGGACGGTGTCAAGGACCCGTATCTTTACACTGCAAAGGCAACACTTATTGTTGACGGCAAGGAAGTTGACGAAATTTCAACACGCTTCGGTTGCCGTACATTTAAAATCGATCCCGAAAAGGGATTCTTCCTCAACGGCAGAGAATACCCGTTACGTGGTGTTTCTCGTCATCAGGACAGACCGCAGATCGGTAACGCCCTTCTCTACGAGCATCATAAGGAGGATATCGGATATATCCTCGAAATGGGAGCAAACACAATCCGTCTTGCTCACTACCAGCACTCACAGGATTTCTATGATCTCTGCGACGAGTCAGGCCTTGTTATCTGGGCTGAAATTCCGTATATTTCAAGACATATGGCAAACGGCTACGATAACACAATTTCACAGATGAAAGAGCTTGTCTCTCAGAACTACAACCATCCGTCAATTGTTGTCTGGGGTCTTTCAAATGAAATCACAATCGCAGGTGCAACTGACCCGCATCTTATAAAAAATCACAAGGATCTTAACGATCTCTGCCACAAGATGGACAAGACACGTCTTACAACAATCGCATCAGTTACAATGTGTTCAATCGACTCCGAATATGTTCACATCAGTGACGTGCTTTCGTACAATCACTATTTCGGTTGGTACGGTGGCTCAACTGAAATGAACGGCCCGTGGTTTGATGAATTCCACAAGAAGTATCCGAAGAAGCCTATCGGCCTTAGCGAATATGGCTGTGAAGCACTTGACTGGCATACTTCTGATCCTGTTCAGGGTGACTATACTGAAGAGTATCAGGCATATTATCACGAAGAGCTTATCAAGCAGATTGCTGACAGACCGTATCTCTGGGCAACTCACGTGTGGAATATGTTTGACTTCGCTGCAGATGCACGTGCTGAAGGCGGCGAAAACGGTATGAACCACAAGGGTCTTATGACTTTTGACAGAAAGTACAAGAAGGACTCTTTCTATGCATATCAGGCATGGCTTTCAGACAAGCCTATGATTCACCTCTGCTCAAAGCGTTACATTGACAGAGTTGAAGATAAAACAAAGGTAACTGTTTATTCAAACTGCGATGAGGTTGAGCTTTTTGCAAACGGTGTCAGCGTAGGTAAGCAGAAGAAGGGTAAATATCCGTTCTTCTACTTCGAGGTTGAAAACAAGGGTGAAACAACTCTCGTTGCAAAGGCAGGTGACCTTGAAGACAGCGGAACAATCCGTAAGGTTGACAAGCCGAATGAAGCCTATATTATGAAAGAAGAAGGCTCAGTTATCAACTGGTTCGAAATCAATACACCTGACGGACGCTATTCAATCAACGATACAATCGGTGACATTCTTTCAACAACAGGCGGTAAGATTGCAGCAGTTAAAATCGGTCTTAAGGTGAAAAAAGCACTCTCTTCAGGCAAGGACGGCAAGGCTGAGGTTGCAGGCTTTGACACTTCAGGTATCAAGATCAGCAAGTCTATGCTCAAGGGTCTTTATGATATGGCATCAGGCTTCACTGTTAAGCGTGTATTTTCAATGATCGGCGGCGGTAAGTTCACCAAAGAGCAGATTCTTGAAATCAACGCAATCCTCAATAAGGTTAAGAAAAAGAGTAAATAAACAAAAAAGGAAGCTCAGAGGGCGGTCCAATAAAACAGTATAATGTTTTCGGGGAGGCGGCATGATTTAGGTCATGCCGCCTTTCCGTCCATAATGTCATAGAGTAAATTGGCGGGGAGTATGCCGATGTGATTATAGCTGATGTCTACATCCTGTACTCTGTGTCCGCTGGACTTATCCGGTGCGTGAACATATACGGCTTTCACCATATCGTTCAGCACATCGTGAGTCAGCTTCTCAATGTACAAGTGCTTCTTCGCCAGACGGATGAAGTTATCGACACTCTCCACATGATTTTCTTGATTCTGTATTTCGTTTTCAAGCATTTCAATCTTGGCTCTCAGTTATTCCTGTTCCTGCTCGTAATCATCAGACAACATCTGAAAACGAGCTTCGGACAGTTTCCCGTTTACCATATCCTCATAAATACGCTTGAACAACCTGTCCAGTTCAGCCAGACGGTTTTCGGATTTCTGTAAGGTTCGCTTCTTGGCAGCAAGCTCTTTCTTGGCTTCGGCAGTTCGCTTTGCACCCATTACCTTGCGGAACTCGTCTTCATAGTTTGCGATACAGAGGAAAAGCAAACGCATATGCTGTAAAGTGCCTTCCTCCAATACAACCGCACGGATGAAGTGAGTTTCGCAGACATTCTTGCCCTTTTTACGGGAAGTGGAGCATACGAAGTGGTCTTGCTTTGTTTCAAAACTGTTGCTCGTACAGTAGTACAATTTCTCACCGCAATCAGCACAGTGAACGAGACCGGAGAACATATTGCTCTTGCCTGTTCTGGTGGGTCTGCGCTTATTCTTGCGAAGCTCCTGCACACGGGCGAAGGTATCTTCGTCAATAATAGCTTCATGGGTATTCTCGAAAATCTTCCATTGATCGGGAGGGTTTTCGAGTTTCTTTTTGCTCTTGTACGACAGCTTGCGGGTTTTGAAGTTGACCATGTGACCAAGGTATTCCATCTTTTCCAGTATGCCGGTGATGGTGCGTGGTGCCCATGCGTAAGGGTCATCGGGTGTGTTGGCAGGAGCATTTCGTCCCATCTTCATCCAATGAACTGTAGGACAATCCACCTTTGCTTCCCTCAGTTTCTTTGCGATCTGAGAAGGACCGTAGCCCTCCATGCACCATGCGAAGATCTGACGGACAACGGCTGCGGCTTCATCATCCACAATCCAATGTCTCTTTGGATTGTCGGGGTCTTTCATGTAGCCGTATGGCGGATTGGTGGTCAGATACTCACCGGATTCGCCCTTCTGCTTCATGGATGCCTTGACCTTCTTACTGCTGTCCTTGACGTAGAACTCGTTGATGATATTCAAGAACGGAGTAAAATCATTGTCCTGCTGATTGGCACTATCCACGCCGCTGTTCACGGCAATGAAGCGGACATCGTGCTCGGGGAAAAGTACCTCTGTGTAGATGCCGACCTCCAGATAGTTTCTGCCGATACGGCTCATGTCCTTGGCGAGAATGATACCGACTTTGTCATTCTCCACCAGTTCAATCATTCGTTGCCAATCGGGTCTGTTAAAGTTCGCCCCGGAGTACCCGTCATCCACGAAAAACTGGATGTTGCGGAAACCTTGTTCTTGTGCGTATTTTTTGAGAATCGCCTTTTGATTGACAATGCTGTTGCTATCGCCTGTGAGTTCATCGTCACGACTCAATCTACAGTAGATAGCAGTAATCTTGTCAGACTGCCTATTCATATCTTGTTCCTCCTTAATCGGCGGGCAGTCTGCCAATACAGGATTGCTTGTATATATCATATCACACATTCGTGAATAAATCCACCCTTTCGTTAAAATTATTTTTTCTTATTTTTCTTCGTCCTTTACCATTCGGTCAAGCAGCTTAGCAGGCAAACTGCGATTTCCATCATAGCTGCCATTGAAGCGGTAAGTAGTTTGACCGGAACGGAGGGTGACTGTGATTTGCGGAAGTGCCATAGCACAGTAGTTGTGAACAACGATGCTGCCGTTTTCGTTGATGGTGAAATTTCTGTTCTTCTGTTCGTTCATATAATTGTCCTTTCTTGATTTTGGAATGGATGAGAATGGAATCGAAGGGAAGGAATTATCGTTCTTCCTGCTTTCGATTGTCTTTCTTCTGCCGGGTCTGCTGGGTGTTGCCAAGTCCTCTTTCTACGCAGGACTGGATATGCCAAATGCGCTGATATTCTTCACGGATGGCAACAAACTTTGCGTAGGTTTCTTTGTGCGTCTGTTCAAGCTCGTCATACTGCTTATTCAAAACTCTGCTGTCATACTTACCGTCGGGGAACATATCAAGCAGCTTTCGCCTTGCGGCGTAATAACGCTTCAATTCCTTTTCATGCTCCGCCTTGTACTTCGCCTTTGCTTTGTCGAACTTGATTTTCTGCAAGCCGTCTACAATCGGCTTCAGCTCCTGTAAGGTGGCAACGTATTCGGGCATTTTACGCATTTCTTTCATACGGGAGGTTTCCGTATCCATAGTTACTTTCAATTCGTCCACGGCGTCTCTGAGCGTCGATACACGGCTTTCCAAATCATCCATGGTGTAGATTTCGCTGGCTTTGAGATAGTTCGCCATATCGCTCAGCTCTTTGAGATTGCTGACTCTGGCTTTCTGTGAATAGGCTTTGGCGTTGCGCATATCAAAATATCTTTGCAGCGGAATGATGACAGGATCGGATTGCGGCTTGTCCAGTTCTGCCTTGATCTCCTTGATAGTTTCAAGCAGGATAGACAGATTTTTACGCAGATTGCGGATAAATGCATTGGTGGCTCTGATCCACCGATTGAACTCACCCTTTTCGGTCTTGATGCCTTTCTTCTCCATGGCTCGGACGGTGGGGCCTTCGTGAACAGTTGGTAAGAGTTCAATACCTTGACGCTCATAACTGCGGTGATCGATGCGAACATCCAAACCTTTTTCTTCAAACTTGGCGTTGCACATCACCGCCCATTGCTCACGCCAGAACTCCAAGGTTTCCGCTGATCCCCAGTCAGTTGTTGGAACGGCGTTGAACACATAATCACCTTTCCCGTCGGGGATACGGTTGCTGTTTTCATCAAGCACATATTCTCGTTTCTGTTTTAATCCCCATTTGCCGTTTTGCTCGATGGGACGGATGGGACACATGAAATGAAAATGTGGATTTGGGATGCCGCCTTCCTCACGATCTGGCTCATTAATCGCCAAATCCACCACCATGCCATGGCTGACAAAATGCTCGGTGAGGAATTGTCTTGCGAGGGCAATATTTTCTTCCTGGCTAAATTTATTCTGGAAGGAAATGTCGAAGCTGTAGGCAAGCTGCGCTTTCTTTCCTTTCTCCACTTTTTCAACAGCATTCCATAAAGTTTCTCGGTCGGCATACTCTTTGGGAACATGGGCCGGCAGCAGGATTTCTGAACAAATCACACCACCCTTGTTGGTGTAGTCGCTGTCCTCGCCGTAATACTCGCTGTGCAGTTTTTCACCGGAACGATAGGCGGCAGATGCGATGGCGGATTGTCCTGCGCTGCGTTTGATCTGGTCAACATGAAAATGATATAGTGCTATGGCTTAGTCCTCCTTTGTTTTGGTTCGGTGTCTGGTAGTCATGCGGTTGACGGCGTTCTTCACTTCGTCCATATGGAAGATGTGTTCCAGCAGTTCCATGACCTCGGTAATCTCCAATTCTTTGATTGCCGGTGCGATGCTTTCCAAAGTTCCTGCCACAGTGCAAAGACGGTGGGTGCGCTTTTTGCGGTCAACGTCCTTGTAATACTTGATACGGTTTTCCAAACGCTGGATTCTTTGGTCAAGCTGTTCGACCTTCTTTTCATTTTCCTCTTTCTCTTTTTTCAGCCTTTCAAGCTCTTGGTTGGGTGTGTATTCCATCGTTACCTCCTTTGTGGAAACAGTAAGACCGCCTGTTTTGCAACAGACGGTCATGGTTGGATATATTCATTTCAGACTTGCTGTTAGGACATGATTTGAAAAATCTTGACCTAACGCAAGTTCGCCAGGATAGCTGCGCAGCAGCGCAAGGGTGGCAGACCCTTGACCGGAACGCAGTGACGCAGACAGCACCAACATCGTTGTCTGGTGCTGAGCCTCGCAGAGCGCACATACGAGGTGTGGAACACACCCGTATAGAAGTGCGCCCTTAGTAAACTAAGGGTTAAAATCGCTTTCGCCGTTCTACCCGAATGTCGTTCCTGCCCGGGAGTGTCACCCCGGCGTTGCTTCGCTCATATCGTCGCAAAGTCGTATCCCCATTCAGACGGTCATTCAATTTAGAAATCGGCATCTGTTTCATGGGGGAAGCTCCGTGTCAGATATTTTGCGAAAACAAAAAAGCCGATTACGCAGAGCATCACAAATCGGCGGGAGCATAGCTCTCGCTTCAAAGTGATGTTCTATGTAATCGGCTTTGTCATTCAAAGTCGGGTTCTGCTTCGTACAACTCCTGCCAACAGAACCAAAGGCGTGGTGGAGCAGTTCGGCACTTTTCGGAGAACCGAATCCGTGTCGGGCAGACCCGACATTTCTCAATATGGTCGAACATTTATATTCAGTTGTTTATGTAGCAGTGAACCGCTGTGCCATTATTATACAGATAATGTGCTATGCCGTCAAGGGTGTGAAGATCTCTCATTATATTCGGAATTTTAGAAAATGAAAATCAACGGTTGCAGAAAAACGTTCTCTACCTGTTAGGACATTTTGCGGAGAAAAATCAACGGTACAAAAATCTGTGCCAATGTGGCACGAATTATATCTCAAAAAATTCTGTCCAACTTGGGCAGAATTTTCAAAATCAACTTCCCGACAACTTGTCGGGAAGAAAAAACAAACTTTCGACCAAGTTGTCGGGAAGTAAAAAATCCCACTTCTGACCAACTTGGAAAGAAGTTAAAAATCACTTCTGCGCAACTTGCGGAGAAGTAAAAAAATGCAACTTCGACACAGATTGTGTAGAAGTTGAAAAAACGCAGCAAGATTAACATTCCCTAAATGCAAAAATCCCGCAGAATTCATCCTAAAAATGAACTCTGCAGGATTTATATCTTTTGTTTGAAAGCAGAAGCTTAATCTTTATCAAGGTATATCGACTTGATTTCCATACCCAAGTAAGTTACGGGATCATAATTATAAATCCACACATCTTTGCTACATACAGCAAGATCGACAAAGAAACGCTTAATGTGTGCGAATTTATCTTCCTCACGTATATGTACATGGTTTTGTTCAGTAGGCCACACAGTATTCTTGTATGCGTAAATTGGATATTGCCAAGATGCAACAGTATCAATGTTAATTTTATTCTCGGCAAACTCTTTTTTGATTTTTTCAGAAAAAGCAGAAAATCTCAAGAGATAACTCAAAGTAGCATCTTCTACGCTGAGAATGGAGTTGTGCCAGTACTTCCTATCAATTCCAGAATAAATTTCCTCATACGTTAATTTGTCAAAAGCAAAATCCAGTTTGTTACAGACCAAAAACGATGCAACAGTATTATAGGTTTCTGCAGCTCTGCCATGTGGACATATTTTGTCACCCGTTCTTCCGTCGATAATTTTCTTTTTGTTCTCTGCCAGTTTCCGAAGCGCTTCAATAAAACCTTGCCTGGACAATGTTGATTTTATTTCACCGATCATCCTAACTTCTTCGGCAGGAAACATTCTTGCAATGCCATCGGCTATAAGTGGTGAAACGCTTGAATTATATACGATGATATCGCACTGCGTAGAAATCTGATCATCAGAGGTAATCACAAATCCATCTGAAACACTGACTTCTTTTCCCAGAAGCAATCGAAGCAACTCTTTGCAGCTTTCTTCTCGATACCTACCATACTCACCCGGATGGATAAGCTTATTCTTTTCGTCCTTGAAAATGGCAGTGCTATCTTCGGAGTATATACCAACAAACTGGGTAATTTGCCTTTCGAATATTTGTTGAAATCTTGTTGATGCCATAAAAACTCTCCATATGTAATTCTAATTGCTGTACCTGCGGCAATATGATCAGAACGTAAATTTCCAAACTACTCGTCCCAAAAGGTATCACTATGTAAAAAGCGGACCTTGTATTTTCTGGTGATACCTAAGATACCGAAAACGGCTTTTAACCTTTTTAGATCATCTGGGGTATAGTAGTATGCAGTCCATTCGGTTTTTGAATCTACCTCGTCCAGTATTCTTTGCAAGTAAGGAACATCCACATCACCAAAGGAAATACCCAAGCAAACAACTTGATCCACACAATTCAGTTGAGAAAAGAAATGTCCGTTGCTGACAATTATTTTGTCGACATCCTTGTACAGCGATTCTGCAAATTTTGCAATTGCTTTGTGTGCGCTATATGCCCACTCAATCCCATCTTCGTAATATGCCTTGGCTTTTTCTTTATTGTCGGTAATCAAAAACCTGTTGCCGTGCCCCATGATTGGAGGAATGAATGAACAAGAAGGAATACCACCATGTACGTGAAAAACATTATTTAACTGGTAGACACGTTCAAGCGTATCTGTGTAATTAAAGTTTATGCAATAGTCCGTATTGGCACCCACAAGAGATTTTTTCTTGCAACGGCATGGGGAGGTGTCTATTGTATTTAGCCATTCCAAAACATATTTTTGCAAATCATTGGAAAACGCATATTCATCTTTCCAATGAGCATCAAGAGTATCTGCTATGCCCGTATCTGACATAGAATCCACCAAAGATAATGCATAGTCGTACATTCCATCCACATCGGGATGACCAATATCCTCCTCGAATCTTTCCCATAGATCCTTGTGCACTCTTTCGTTCCAACGCTTTTGCGCACTCTCTGTATACCACGGCTCTGTATCATCCAGCGGTTGGATATGATACATGGCTTCAAATTTTGTCAGAAACGATTCGTGATGTTTTGAAAGGAATGATCTAAAAGCTGAATATGGTGTTTTGATGCCATGGGCCACATCAAATCCATTGCCAAACAAATATAATGTGCTTATATTTCTCATCACCTTTCGTGCTTTGTTTTTGCTAATTGCGATATGTTATTTAACCGTGGCTTCTGCGAAAACCCACTCATCATACTCCCAGTAACCATATTCATCATCCTCAAAATACTGTATCCAGTTTTCTTTCAAAGAACCGGAATACTCATCAGGCAGAATGTGATAAGTGTCCGTTACCTTATTCGAACCATCACTACTATGGAATTGTTCCGTTAATGACTGACCATTTAGAGTGATGATATAATAAGAATCCTCTTGCGCTCCGGTTGATGTCATATAGTATTGGGAGTTCGTCTTTTTCCACTCATACCAAACACTTGTGGAAAAATCAACAACATACTCATCATCCCATGGCGCATTATCTTGTCCGGTATAGATTATCAACTCACTACTGCAATTGCTTGTATTTATTCTCGACACTACCCAAATAAAGGACATAGATCGATACTCATCGTTGTAATATATGTCACTGACAATATTGTCTAACAATGACATGTATCCTGCGGCATCCCTATAACCCAATATCTGATTTAGGTAATTCTTTGCATCGTCATAAGCAAAAGCATTGATGCAATCCATAGCCAGAATGTATTTGCATTCGTTTGACTTTTCCTTGGCTGGTGCATAGTTCGTTAATTCGTCAAAAAGTGCAATTGCATCATCGTAAGATTTTGAATTCATCAATGACACGGCATAAGAGTACTGGGACTGATTATACAATTCTACCGAGTTTTCATAATTGCCCAAACGCTCAAATATTGTGGCAGCATCTTTATACTTGCCGTTACTAAACAAACTATTGGCATAACCATATTGGGCAATTTTTAGTTGCTCAGTTGAATCCCCATGATCACCTAATTCTTCGAGGATAGCTATAGCTTCGTAATAGCTTCCGTTTTCAATCAGTTCTTTGGCATTTTCGAGCATACCGTCCCAAATGGCAGCTTGACACTGAGCAAGCAACTCTGTGCTATCTTTATATCCGCCTAATTCAGTAAACACAGAAAGAGCATCATCATATTTTTGTGCAGCCATAAGACCAATGGCTTCTGTATATGCACTCTCTTTAGGATTCACATAATCACCAAATGTAATTGCTCCGACAATTTCTTCGAAAATGATTGGGTTGGTGCTTTCCGGTACTGATCTAAAATAAACTTCAAATACGGATTCTCCAACTTCTGTAACATAGACATTGCAGCCGTTGTAATCTTCTGTTCTAACATAGCTGATTGCAGAGAACTCTTGTCCGCCGATTTGTTTACTTTTCGTAACAGCATCCTTATTTACAGATGTATAATCTGAAACGACATCTTCAACACTAATGTGCTGCGTTTCTCCATGATAGACGACAGCCATCATGCAGACAAAATTCCCCCAGTTATCATATCGCACATGAATTTTGGTATTTTCATTAGATTGATTGTATTCAAAATCCTCCTCCCAATTTTCGGGTGTAAAATATGTAAGGGAGTGCAAGTTGTATTCTTTTCTGTCGGAAAAATCGTTGTCAATCGGTTTGTCGGTTGCAAAGAGGAATATGATCCCGGCGATAACCAATGCAATGCACGCAGCAATTATTCCGCCGATAACAATTAGTGTACGTTTTGCGCCCTTTTTAACCGCAGCAGTTCTTTTTGCTTTTTTTTCTTCTTGAAGACGAGCTTGTTCTGCCGCTTGCCTTTCTCGTTCAATCCGCTGCCGTTCTTCCTCAGCCCGTCTGGCTTCAATTTGTTCGGCTAACTCTTTGCGTACATCCTCAAAGCTTGCCGCAAGTTGCTCAGTAACGCATCTATCAAAATCCTTTTTGGATTGCAATTCTTCAACAGAAGGAAAACACTTTTTGATGCGAGAAAGCAAATCGGTGTGTCCACATCTTTCTGTCAGTTGCTCCCATGTTGCTGCATGTACAATCGGCTCGACATATTCACGAGCCTTGCCAATGCAAATAGAACCACCGGACAGAATAACATCTTCTCTAAGTTCTCCGATTATTTTACGGCAAGTAGCTTTATTAGCCAACATATCCGCAACCCTGGAATAGGCTTTTACAACTCCGGTAGCGTACTTATCGGTTAGACCACGCAAAATATCAGCGGACGATTTACCCGTAAGTGATGCCCACACTTTGATGCAATGGTAGTTGATGTTGAACTTGGAGGGAAAGATACCTCACCCCAACTTTCTTTGAAGAAAGAAAGCACATGATGATCCTGCTTAAATACCTTAGCAGTCTGGAAAGAATCATAATCCAACAAATCATACTTCATTGCCTGTATATATACAGCGATATTATAAGGGCAGGCTGCAAAAGCGTTTTCAAGGATAGCCTGCTTGTTATTGGATAGCGTTAGATTTTTAAGCAAATCATTGGAACGACCAATATCTACGTAATCCAAAGTCTTTCCATCAAACTTGCCATTTGCAATCAAATCAGCCACATACTTGTCCAACAGTTCATAAGCAAAAACAGTAAGGGCAGCTTCCATGTTCGGAATATATGTATTGTTGATATAATTGCTCTTTTCGCCGCCGTATTGTGACTCCAGACGAGAATGCAGATCGTTCATATCCTTTTGATATTGCGATTCAGCTTCCTTGCTCTGTTTGTTGAGTGTAGATGCCTCCATAGCGGCATATATTGCATGATTTACAAAGCTGCTCGACCATATGGAAAATCCCATACCTGTCACATGAGACTCCGCCTTATTTACGGCGTTCTCATAACCGGCTTGCCATGCATCCATCTCTTGAATAAGCAGAGACTTCATTTTCTCCAAGGCTGCTTTGTTCACATCGGAATACAACTGGTATCCCTTGTTATTCTTCAAATAGTCGTTGATGGTGCGTGTAAAGATGCCATTATCGCACAGCTTAGCGATAAATTTTCCGACCTGTTGCTCAATTTCAGTAGCAAGGTCTTCGTCACCAAGCAAACCGATGTTATCTTTCGCAATTTCATTTCTGAGCTTGCGCACAAAAGTGCTTGCTAACTGTTTTTGGACGCTATCGGTAAAGTCCAACAAATCAATATAGGTCAAGACATCCTGCGGGATGGAATACTCCTTGCCTATGAATTTTACTGTAATATTGCTCATTTTTCTTCCTCCGTGGTGAACTCCAAAATGTCATCAACTCCACATTGGAGGGTTTTGCAAATCTTCTCAATACTATCGAGAGAAATATAATTGTCACGCTTGATTCGGGTAATGATATTGGCGCTAAAGCCAGCCTTCTCCATCAGCTCAGCATTAGTCATACCCTTGTCAATCAGCAAGTGAAATAACTTTTTATAGGTTACAGCCATGGCAATCTACCTCCTAACATTACCAATTATTATATCACGAAATCGTGAATAATTCAATGGGTTTGAGTAAATTGCCGCACTTGAAATAATTCTGCCCAAGTTGAGCAGAATTTTGGGAATCCTCAAAAACTAACTTCTGTCCAAGTTGAACAGAAGTTAAAAAGGGCTTGTGCGCAACTCAAGCACAAGCCCCAACATTGATTATTTAATTATTCCTCCATGACCTCTAACATCATTCTGGCGCCCAGTTTAAAGCCATTCTGAAAGATCAAACAGTCTGTATTGGTTTGATGCTCTCGCACGCAATCGGTGTATTTCTCAAACAGCTCCTTCTGCTCGTCCGTCATGGTTGCTTTGAGCTTTTCTTCATTTCTGCAAATCAGCTCCAACAGCTTCTTATATTCCTTGCAAGAGGATGTGTCATACTCGGTTGGCTCGATATTGCCGTACCAAAATTCTTCAAGGATTCTCATACCGCATCCTCCTCATAGATCATCTCACGCAGAACAATCTCCTCTGCACGATTGCAGATGCTGTTCATCGCTCCGACCCAAGCCATCTGATCGTGCTGCTTCAAGTGCTCTGTCACGCCCTCAGCGGCTTTTATCTGCTCAATGATAAGTTCAAGGCGGCTCTGTGCTTGCTCGTTCAAATCAGCCAGATAAGTCCACAGTTCACCGCTAAGACACAGATCATTGAAGCGGATGGGGTTGTGATCCTTGATATAATCTCTGTGCATATGCCCCCAACGACCAATAGGTCTGGTTTCCTCCGGCAAACGAATATCGGGAATATAGTAATCACCGCAACGGATATAGTTCAGTTCCTGCATCATATGTACCTCCAATAAAATTCAAACATTCTGTTAAAGATAGAAAAAGGCGATACCTGGTTGTGAAAACCAAGTATCGCCAATTTTTCTTGTCGCACTCCTGTACGGCAGCTACCCTATGCCAGTAATGTTCTCATACTGTCTTATTGGAAGTCACCCCACTGAGCTTCCTTTTTCTATTTCTTATCAATATTTTTCTTTTTGAAAATCTGATATCCGGGTTTGAGAACGAGACCAAAAATCGGAGTCCATAGCTTCGATGAGCAGATGAGGATAACTACAATAGAAAGAGGCAGTATTATCACCTTTGTGCTGACGGGGAGATACGGCTGCAGCCACTCATCAATGTGGAAATTCTGATAAAGAATGTGGATGAAAACATAGTGAAGCGCATAGACCTGGACGCTTCTGCTTCCGAGTGTGGCAAGCCTTCCTTTGCCGAGTCTGTCAGGTATGAGTGAAATTATCATAGCACCAAGAACAAAGGTAAGGATATAGTATCCGAAACGGAAGAAGATTCCGTAACCCGGGAACTGCTTGAGAATCCAGAATGAATGCTTACCGCTGAGCAAAGGCTTCAGGAATGAAATCATATCATAGTTCATGTAGATGAATATCAGGTATGCTGATATAAATAATACGGCAATAACCTTGATATATTTTTTGTTCAGCTTTTCTGCGACCGTATTCGCATCGAGTGAATAACCTGCATAGAAAAACGGGAAGAAAACGATTATTCTTGAAATTACCAGAAAGTTTGAAAGTGACGTGTCATAGCCTGCGAAGCAAGCGAGGATTATTGAAAAAACAAATACATATTTTTTGTCGAGGTTGCGAAGAAAAACTGTTATCAGGCTGAAAGCGAAAATTGCAAAAGCATACCACGGCACACCATTTTCCTCGAAAACTCTGAACGAGATAGCACCTTTATTGAAAAAGCCGCTTACACAAAGTATGGCTTTTATGAAGATATATAAGACAAAGTAAGTGAAAATCTTATCATACCTTTTTTCGTTGATCGTCTTTTTGCTGAAAAGACCTGAAACGAAAATGAACAAAGGCATATGAAAGGAATAGATAAAAAAGTACAGATCGTTCATACCGGAATACTGTTCTGATATATGACCGAAAACAACGAAGAATATCAGCACAAATTTCAGTATATCCCATTTTTGAATTCGTTCTTTGACAGCAGACATACGGACACCTCCATTTTTGTTCTTATTATAATGTACGGCTATAAAAAATGCAATTAAAATATATTACGCTACGCTATATTCTTGACTTAATTTTTTGCCGATGATATAATTTTTATATATGTTTACCTATGTTTTCAGAAGAGGTGGTTTTATGAAATATCTTGATGCGACACTTTCTCCCGAAGAGCGTGCAGAAGACCTGCTTTCAAGAATGACTTTAGAGGAAAAAGTTGCTCAGCTTGACATTTTCAGAGGCGTTGAATTTACAACAAAGCCTCATAAAATACATAATTGTTCGCTCGATGACGATGCAGAGCCTGACTACGAAAAGCTTGAAAAAATACTTGGTGACACGGGCATCGGATTTATGCACGATGCTTATACTACACCGAAGGTTTTTAACAGATATCAGAAATTTATAATGTCAAAAAGCCGTTTTGGCATTCCGTGTATTTTTACGGGTGAAGCCCTTCACGGAATCAGCTGGCCGGGTGCTATGGTTTTCCCTGTGCCTCTTTGCCTTGCTGCTTCTTTTAACAGAGATATCGTTAACCGTACGGGTAAGGCAATCAGTGCGGAAACACGTTCAATCGGTATTCACGAAATTCTCGCTCCGAACCTTGATGTTGCTCGTGAGCCTCGTTGGGGACGAGTTGAAGAGACTTTCGGTGAGGATACATATCTTTGTGCCGAAATGGGATATCAGATTATCACGGGTGAGCAGAAAAACGGTGACTTCAGGCGTGACGATGCCGTACTTACCGAGCCGAAGCACTACTGCGTTCACGGTATCGCAG
The DNA here is from genome assembly GCA_036309125.1 of Acutalibacteraceae bacterium. Lineage (GTDB taxonomy): Bacteria > Bacillota > Clostridia > Oscillospirales > Acutalibacteraceae > CAG-488. The sequence continues at coordinate 20,918 of JAXJUJ010000181.1, forward strand.
AAAACGGTATCAACTGTGCAAATGCAAGAGCAGGTAAACGTGAGATTGAGCAGTGTTATCTTCCTGTTTTTGAAAAGGCAATCGTTGAAGCAGGAGCAAATAACGTAATGGCTTGTTACAACGCTGTTGATGGTGAAGTTGTTATCAGCTCAAAACATTATCTTACGGACGTGCTTCGCGGCAGATACGGTATGAAGGGTTATGTCCGTGCTGACTGGGGTGCAATTGAGCGTCTTGTCAAAGCACACAGAACTGCAGCAACTCACGAGGATGCAATTCGCGACGTTTTCAATGCAGGTATGGATATGCAGGGATGCAGCGACTATTCAAACGAATTCTGGCAGGGTACAATTATTGACCACGTTAAAAACGGCAGAATCACACTCGAAAAGGTTGATAAATCTGTTTATAGTGTCCTTCTTCTCAAATTTATGCTCGGTCTTTTCGAAAATCCGTTTACTGACGAGGAAAAGTACAGGTCAGTAATCCGTTGCGATGAGCATAAAAAGTTAGCTTATGATTCAGCAAAGCAGGCGATGACACTCATCGAAAACAACGGAATCCTTCCCTTGAAAGATGTTAAGAAAATTGCACTTGTCGGTCCGTCATCGGCAAGACAGAGAATAGGCGGCTATTCGTCGATTCCTCTCGGATATGAAATCAAATCCGTTTACGAAGAGCTTAAGGAAGCTCTCGGTGATGAGGTTGAGATTTATCAGAATTCAGGCTGCGGAATCCCGAAGGGCATTCAGGCAATCAAGGCAGAGGACGGACAGCACCACCTCGTTGAGGTCTGCGACGAAGAGGACGAAAGCGGCACAATCGAAGATGCTGTTGCTGCAGCAGAAAAGAGCGATGTAATTATCTTTGTCGGCGGTGACAACACCTTTACAAGCGGTGAGGGTCATGACCGTTCGGATTTACGTCTTCCGGGAAGACAGCGTGAGCTTATTCTTGAACTCGCAAAGACAGGTAAACCGCTTATCATCGTCCTTGAAAACGGCAGAAGTATTGACCTTTCAGAGGAATGCGAGGTAGCTGATGCGATTCTTCTTGCGTGGTTCGGTGGTGAATTCGGCGCAAAGGCTATCGTAGATACTCTCCTCGGCAAGAACAACCCCGCAGGCAGACTTCCCGTTTCTTTCCCCGCAGATTCAAACAGAATTCCGTGCTATTATACAAGACTTCCGAATTTCTTTGATAATATGTTCGAGGGTGACCGTGCGGCACGTTATCCGTTCGGAATGGGACTTTCTTACACGAAGTTTGAGTATTCTGACCTCGTGATTGAAAAGACAGGTAAGACTGACTTCACCGTAAAAGTAAACGTAAAAAATATCGGTGATATCGACGGTGATGAGGTTGTGCAGCTTTATGTAAATGACGTTGTTTCGTCAATTATCACACCGCTTAAGGTGCTTCAGGGATTTGAGAGGATTTCACTTAAAGCAGGTGAAACAAAGACTGTTGAATTCAAGCTGGACTTTAATTCGTTCAGGCTTCTCAATATTGATTATGAATGGGTAGTTGAGGACGGCGACTTTGAAATTATGGTCGGCGCATCTTCAGAAGATATAAGACTTAAAGAAACTGTTAATATCACAAACAATTAAGGAGTGTTTTAAATGTATTTTGATTTTATTGATAAGATTAAGTATGAAGGACCGAAGACTGAAAATCAGTTTGCATTCAGGTTTTACGATGCTAACCGCGTGATTCTCGGCAAGCCTATGAAGGAGCATCTTCCGTTTGCAATGGCTTGGTGGCATAATCTTTGTGCGACAGGCTCTGATATGTTCGGCAGAGGAACAGCAAATAAGAGCTTTGACACAGTTGAAGCAACAATGGAACACGCTAAGGCTAAGGTCGATGCAGGTTTTGAATTTATGCAGAAACTCGGCATTGAATATTTCTGCTTCCACGATGTTGACCTCGTGCCCGAAGCAGATGACATTAAGGAAACAAACCGCAGACTTGACGAAATAACAGATTACATCCTTGTTAAAATGCAGGAAACAGGCATCAAGTGTCTCTGGGGTACTGCAAATATGTTCTCAAATCCTCGCTTTATGAATGGTGCAGGCAGCACAAACAGCGCAGAGGTTTACTGCTTCGCAGCTGCTCAGATCAAAAAGGCTCTCGAGCTCACAGTTAAGCTTGGCGGTAAGGGTTATGTTTTCTGGGGTGGTCGTGAGGGTTACGAATCACTCCTTAACACAGACGTTAAGTTTGAGCAGGAAAACATCGCACGTCTTATGAAAATGGCTGTTGAGTACGGCAGAAAAATCGGCTTCACGGGCGATTTCTTCATCGAGCCTAAGCCGAAAGAGCCGATGAAGCACCAGTATGATTTCGACGCAGCAACAGCAATCGGTTTCCTTCGTCAGTACGGTCTTGATAAGGACTTCAAGATGAATATTGAAGCTAACCACGCTACAC
>JAXJUJ010000182.1:0-1994 GCA_036309125.1 Acutalibacteraceae bacterium
ATCAACAATTTCGTGACCATTTTTATTCAGGTATACAATTACGATATCCTCTTGATTTTTTAGTGATTCATGCTCACTATCTTCATCTCTGGAAAGACGGCAATATACAAATCCTCTTGTTTTGCCTGTTAATTCTATCATTTATTCTCACCTCGTATAATAGTATTTGCAAGGAAATATTTGAAGAGAATATCAGCCTTGCAATCTGATATTCTTTTTTCTTTCTTTGCTATTTACTAAACAGCCAACCTGTGGTTAAATAGATGTGTGAAATCATCGCAGTCGGTTCTGCCTCACCTTGTTTATCCCTTATGGGATTATTCTTTTGGAGACTGTTCCCTGCACCTGTATGTTTACTTCTCACCGATAGCTGTTTTCCGCAGTTTCAGAATGCCTTCTTGCAGTAAGGCTCGTGCATATTCCTCTGCGGCTAATTCTAATATGCGAGGTTGTTGTCGCTACAGGTTCCACAGGTTTTGGCTCTTGGTTTCACTAATTCTTTTATGAAAGTGAGGTGTTCCCATGATTGAAACTCTCTTTGTCGGTATTGATGTCGGCAAGACATTTAACACTGTCAGACTTCTTGATCCTTATGGTACTACCTTGAAGCTTTTCACTGTCCCTAACGATAAACCGGGGGCTGAAAAACTGAGAGATTCTCTCAAAGATACTCTCCTTCATGCTGATTTTGACTCCGTCACCATCGGCATGGAGTCCACTTCCATTTACGCCGATCATCTTGCTCTGTTTTTGAGAAATGATGATTTCCTGCGTAAATGGAATGTTAAAGTACATATCCTTAACGCTAAACAAACCGCTAACTTTAGGAAAGCTTACATCGCTTTGCCTAAAACAGATAACATTGATACTCTTGTTATCGCGGATTTTCTGCGCTTCGGACGTATTACCAAAGAAGTTATCCTTGATGAAAAATGTATCGCTCTGCGTAATCTTACAAGGGCTCGTTTTCAAGCCGCTCAAAATCTGAGCCGTGAGAAAGCGCGTTTCCTTGATACGTTGTTCTACAAGTTTTCAAATCTTGATACTTCTAAGGTGTTTTCTAATACCTTCGGTGCTACATCATTGGCTGTCATTACTGAATTTATGTCCACCGATGATATTAACAATACTCCGCTTGATGAGCTTACCTCTTTCATCAGAGAGAAAGGTAAAAATCATTTTGCCTATCCTGAAGAAGTTGCTAAGGCTCTTCAAGCAGCTGCAAGAGGCTCGTACAGACTTGGTAAGGTTGCCAATAACTCAATTAACCAGCTCTTATCTGTCCGCGTTGCAGCTATCAGAGCTATAGAACAGCAGATTGACAATCTTGACAGTGCCATTGCTGACTATATGGTTCTGTTCCCTAACACTTTGACAAGTGTTCCGGGAATAGGTTTTGTGTACAGCGCCGGCATAATTGCAGAAATCGGTGATATTAACCGCTTTCCCAATCATGCTGCGCTGGCAAAGTACTCCGGACTTGTTTGGAGAAAACATCAATCTTCATCTTATGAAGCTGAAAATACTCCAATGGTCACATCCGGAAACAAGTACCTTCGGTATTATCTGATAGAAGCTGCAAACAAGGTAAGAATGCACGATACCACGTTTAAACGCTACTATCACTTGAAATATGCCGAAGTTACAAAGCATAAGCACAAGCGCGCCCTCGCACTTACTGCAAGAAAGTTAGTAAGGTTGGTGTATTCACTGCTAAACACCAACCGACTTTATACCGAGCCTACTGAGTAGGCAATCAAGTCTGTAAAAAATTAGCATCTTACAGGCTTTATTAGGGTGTTGACTTTTTGCGCTTTTTTAGCGAAAATTTATTTATTTTTTTGCAAATTACCTCTTGACATTTTACCGATAGTCTCCATGTCTTTTGTAAATTGAGTGTATCATAAAAAAAATAAAAGTGCAAATAGTAAAAAAACTATATAAAATTTTAACTCCATGTATTGCGGATAAAAAACGTTTATGCTAAAATGAAT
>JAXJUJ010000183.1:0-53271 GCA_036309125.1 Acutalibacteraceae bacterium
CTCGGTGCTTCATACATCAAGGCTGTCGTTGACTGTCTGACAGAAAACACTGAGAAAGCCGCACTTGACCTCGGTTACAAAAAAATCGTACTCGCAGGCGGTGTTTCAGCAAACTCAGTTTTAAGACGTGAAATGACTGCTCTTTGCGAAAAACACGGTTGGGAGCTGTACGCGCCTGAGCTTAAATACTGTGGTGACAATGCCGCAATGGTCGGCGCTCAGGGTTACTACGAATTCATAAGCGGTAACACAGCTGACCTTTCACTCAACGCCTGTGCAAGTATGAGTATTGAGGAAACATAAGTAAAAAGTTAATCCGCAACACGTAGATGTCAGTTACGTGTTGCGGATTTTTTATTTTATCTCATCGAGATTAATACCCTTTGTTTCTTTAACTTTGACAGTAAACATTACTGCAGCAGATGTGACTGCGACTACAGATATTGCAAGGCATACCCACCATATCGGGAATTTAATCATACCGAGCACCGCTGCACCGTAGCCGACGACAAGTCCGATAATAACAAGAAGACCCTCTGCACCTACGACCGAAGCTCTGATATCTGTCGGCACTTTTTCAGTCATCATAACATTCATATAGTCTCTGCCTATCCAGTATGAACCCTGGTAAAGACCTGCAAACGAGCCTATCAGATACGGGTTCCAGCCGAGGAGAATACCTGCAACGAAAAGACAATATCCTATGACACAGGTCGCTGAAAATCCTGTTACCGTTACCTTTCTGCCAAGCTTATCAGCAATGAAGCCTGATGTAAATGTAATAACCGCATAGATTACAGGCACCATAAAAAGAGCCTTCGTGATTTCTGATGTGCTCATACCCACCTTGTGCATTGACGACTCAAAATAGAGTGCAATCGCAGGCATTGCCGAATCGAAAATGATATGTGAAATGATGAGATTTTTTGTGTCCTTATTTGAAAAAATATATTTCACACCGTTGAAAACACCTGACTGATTACGCTGAGCCTCTTTCTGCTGTTTTTTAAGCAATTTTTCAGCCTGTCTTTCTTCATACGGACGTGAAAGATATTCGATTCTTTCGCTGATAAAAACCTTTGTATCTTTTGCAAAAAGTATAACAAGAAGTACGGCAATGAAACCAAGAATAGCAGGAACAAGGAAAATATCACGCCATCTCGTCGGGTCATCGCCCATAAGCATATCACGGAGTGTAGGAATAAGAATAACACCTAAGATGCCAAAGCTTTTAAGGAAGCTGTAAATCTTCGCACGGTGCTTGTCGGGTGCTTCTTCGAGTATATAAATAATCTGAATATCGTGACCCATAAAGAAGCTGATCACTGCAAATCCTACAAGGAACATTATGTAGCTTGTTGAAAGATGAATTATCATAAGACCTGCAGCCATACCAAGGGTCGAAAGAACAAACAGCGGTTTTCTGCCCCACTTGTCTGCAAGAGCCTTGTAAAACGGAGTAATAATTCCTAAGACATAGGTAAACACACCAATGGTTGAATGAAGTGCAAGTCCCTCCTGAAAATCGTACTTTTTACCCATAAAAGGATTGTTTACGAAAAATTCAGTTATAAACGAAGACTGAACGGTAACAGTAAGGTTACTCGTGACCTCATCGAGAATATTCACTATCGCTATGAGCAAAATCAGTACCAAAAAATAACCTTTATATGTACCCTTTGCCCTCATTTTCTTCAGATTTGAAAGCTGTCTGCCTTCACTCGCTTTTATCTTATCGGCTTTCACCAAAACCACCTCACTTGAAAGATTATATATCATAAAAAGATTATTTACAACCCATTTTACTCTTCTGTCAGAAAGAAAATCTCCGTTCTACTCCCCCTCTTTTTCTCATAGTATTTTCTGAGGTGATGTATTATGAAAAAAGAAGTTGCTTCTGACAAGCCTACGAAAAAGCAAGAGGCAGTCAGTCATTCTGAAGATAAAGTGAGTAAAGTAATTCTTGTGCAGATTGTTGTCTGTGCCTTTTTTGTATTGCTTGTTTTTGCCGCCCAGAAGTTCAGTCCGTCGGCATTTGATTTTCTGAAATCAGAATACAACCGTATAATGTCCGTTGATATGAGCGCTGAAGAGCTTCTCAGCTCAGCAAAAAATGTAAGCCACTACGTAATGTCAGATATCACGGCAGCATCTGACTCAACTCCTTACAGCACCGAAACTCAGGGTACAGGCGGAGAAGATAGTGAAGACAGTTCTTTTGTCGCAGTTATGTCTTCTTTAGGAAAAAACGAAAGCATTGTCACACCTCTTCACGGTCGCGTCACATCGCCCTACGGTTATCGTATCAATCCGATTTCAGGTAAATACGGACTTCACACCGGAGTTGACATAGCCGCCGACGAAGGAACTGCCATCGTTGCTGCCTACAACGGAGTCATAAAAGAGACCGGTTACGGAGAAAAGAAGGGCAACTTTGTACTTATGGAGCATTATGACGGTACACAGACACTTTACTGTCATTGTTCTGAAATTCTCATTGATGAGGGTACGGTAATACGTGCAGGTGAAGTGATCGCTCTCGTCGGCAGTACAGGCTGGAGCACCGGTCCGCACCTTCACTTTGAGGTACATATCAACGGTAAGACCGTTGACCCGTTGAACTTCATAAAAGAAAGCGACGGCAAAGTATGAAACTGCGCATAGCAGGTACTTTTCTTGAAATAAATTTTCGTTTTGCCGCAGTAATCACAGTCCTTCTGACGGTCATACCGCAAAGCAACGCATTTGATTGCTTTGTACTATGCCTTCTGCACGAAATCGGACATCTGGGTGTTATGCTCATTTCAGGAAGACGGATACAAGGAATACGCTTTGACTACTTCGGTATAAAAATAATCTCAGACAGAAAATTTCTTACGCCGTTCAGAGAGGCAGCTATAGCTGCAGGCGGGCCTTGTGTTAATTTTGTATTTGCATCAGTTTTATTCATATGCGGCAAAGAGAGTACAGCTGTCCTGAGTCTTGCCCTTGCATTTTTCAATCTTCTTCCCGTAAGCATACTTGACGGAGGTCACATTCTGTCAGCACTATTCCCTGACAGTAAAGCCGTCAGGTTTATCAGCTCAGGTTGTGCTGTACTTCTTCTGATCGCAGGTATCGCGGTCGCAATTTATTCAAAGAAAAACTTCACACTCCTCACCGTTTCCTTATATCTTCTTATAGGTACAGTGTGTAAAAAAGATTAAACGCAGTCGCGGTGACTGCGTTTATTTTAATTTTATATCTGACTGTAAATCAAAAACAGAATTCCATAGATCACAGGCTGATGTATCATATAAATTTCAAGTGAATGTCTGCCTATAAATTCCAAAGGTTTGCAGGAAAATGCAGAAAGAACATTCAGCTTGTTTCCCTTTTCGAAAATCGAATAAGCAAAATATCCCGTAAGGAATAAAAAAATCCACGGTAAAAGAGGTACATAATCTGTCGAGAAAAATCCACTGTGAGGAAATCCGAAAAAAGCGGTTATCGTATTGGCATACAGAAGCTCCGGCAAAGTCAGGAAGGTGCATTCCCCTATCCCGATCACACCTTTTGTGATATCAAACAAAAGAACAAACAGAAAGAAGCTTACATTCATTCCCATCACAGGATGAATTTTCTTCAGAATTTTATCAAGAGGTATCGTCACGAGCATTGAAAAACCGATAAGACTCAGCACTCCGTGAATAATTATGCTTTCAGGCATAACAATTGCAGTAACTGCCGTCAGCACAAGTGAGCAGGCAATTACAATCAAAGCTCTTTTCAGCTTTTTCTTTCCGAGCTGAAAGCAGAATCCTGAAATCAGAATAAAGCTCCAGCATATACTCTGTTGAAATATATATTCCGCATCCGTTCTGAACCACGGAATTGATACACCAAAAAGATAAACCATATCCCACATCGCGTGGTAAACAATCATCATAATCACGGCAATTCCGCGGACAGTGTCAGGAACGGTATAGCGTTGCTTCTTAATCTTTCGCTTCATACCAGCTCTTACCCGAATGGACATCTGCAGTGAGCTTAACATTCATAGTTGCTGCGTTTTCCATTTCTTCCTTTACAATTGAACATACGATTCCGACCTCATTCTCAGGAGCTTCGACGATAAGTTCGTCATGCACCTGCATAATAAGCCTTGCTTTGAGATTTTCCGCTTTAATTCTTTCGTAAACTCTGATCATCGCAATTTTGATGATGTCCGCCGCAGTACCCTGAATAGGCATATTTCTTGCGACTCTCTCACCGAACTGGCGAAGCATAGCGTTTGAAGCTGTCAGCTCAGGAAGATAACGTCTTCTGCCAAAAAGTGTGCTGACATAACCGTCATTTTTCGCCTGTGCGATAACCTTCTGCATATAAGCATCTACACCTGCGAATTTATGGAGATAACCCTTGATGTACTTGTCCGCCTCAGCTCTCGTTACGCCGATATCCTTTGCGAGAGAAAACGCACCGATACCGTAAACAATGCCGAAATTGACAGCCTTCGCTCTCGTTCTCATAAGCGGAGTGACAGCTTGTGTCGGCATATTGAATACCTGCGAAGCTGTAATGGTATGAATGTCATCGCCCTCATTGAAAGCTGAAAGCATACGCTCGTCGTCAGCGATATGAGCAAGTACACGAAGCTCAATCTGAGAATAGTCGGCATCGACAAGGACACAGCCTTCCTTTGCAACGAAGAATTTTCTGAGCTCTCTGCCGATTTCACTTCTGACCGGAATATTCTGAAGGTTAGGTTCAGTTGATGAAATTCTTCCCGTACGCGTCTCCGTCTGATTGAGAGTCGAATGTATTCTTCCGTCAGGTGCAACGCATTTTTTGAGACCATCACAGTATGTCGACTTAAGCTTTGCAAGAGTTCTGTACTCAAGCACGAGTGCGACTATGGGATAGTCGGGTGCAAGAGCTTCGAGCACATCCGCATTTGTCGAATATCCCGATTTGGTCTTCTTTTTCGAGGGCAGACCAAGCTTTTCAAAAAGCATCGTACCAAGCTGTTTGGGTGAATTTATATTAAATTCTTCTCCTGCGAGATCATAAATCCTTTCAACAAGAGAATTAATCTGAGTTTCAAGCACAGCACCGTATTCTTCAATACTCTGCGAGTCAACAAGGAAGCCTGTGATTTCCATGGATGAAAGCACCTTTGCAAGAGGCATTTCAATTGAATACATCAGCTCAAGCTGTCCGTTTTCTTCAAGCTCCTTATACGCTTTTTCCCATGCACCCGCAAGAGATGCAGTGTCAAGTGCTAATGAATCTTCTTCGCTGATTTCAGGCAGAATTCCGCCGTATTCCTGAATCATCCTTGACGGGTGATAGTCACTTGCAGAGGGATTAAGGATGTAACCTGCGATCATAATATCGCTGACCTTACCGCTGATTTCAACTCCCCTTGCAAAAGCCCACGAGTAAAGAGGTTTTACGTCATATGTGACTTTTTCCTTCGTTTCGTCAGCAAGGATTTCTGCAAGCTGTGAAGCAAACATAAAGCTGTTGTTTTCGCATACGTATACTACGTTATCGGTAAAGAAAGCAATTTTCACTACCTCACCGTCATCGTACACGGGAATAAAGAAAAGCTTTTCCCCGAGCTTTATTTCAGAAAGCTCATCAACGTATTTCACTTCAACCTTTTCGGCCTCGCCCACTTCTTCACTAACGGTGTGCGAAGAGCTGAGATTGAAGGTTTCAATCATTTTAAACATTTCAAGTGAAGCAAGAAGCCTTGCTGCAGCACCCTCGTCACCTCCTGACGGAATATAGGTATCCATATCCGTATCAATAGGAGCTTCGAGAGAAATTGTACCAAGCTTACGGCTGAGAAATGCCGAATCCTTACCTGCCTCAAGCTTTTCACGAAGCTTCGGCTTGATTTCAAGAGCATCAAGATTTTCAAAGATATAATCAATATCCGTGTATTTCTGAATAAGTTCGCCTGCAGTTTTAGGACCTACACCTGCAATTCCGGGAATATTATCAGAGCTGTCACCCTGCAAGGCTTTGATTTCAATCATCTGCTTAGGAGTAACACCGTACTCTTCGGCAATTTTTGCCGTGTCGTAAGCAACAGTCTGAGTCCTGCCCATTTTGGTTGATGCAAGCAAAACAGTTGTGCAATCGCTGACGAGCTGAAGACTGTCACGGTCTCCTGTTGCGATAAAGCATTTATCGCCATCCTTCATCTGAACACTGAGAGTGCCGAGGATATCATCTGCCTCCCAACCGGCCTTTTCAACAATTTTATATCCGAGCAGAGTCAGAAGCTCCTTGAGAACAGGCATCTGCTCACGAAGCTCATCAGGCATAGCTTTTCTGCCTGCCTTATATTCCGTGTACATCTCGTGTCTGAAGGTCGGAGCCTTGACATCAAAAGCTACAGCTACCCTGTCCGGCTTGCAGTCATCAAGCAGACGGTGAAAAATATTCATAAAGCCGTAGATACCGTTTGTGTATCGTCCGTCCTTTGTTGTGAGAAGTTTGATTCCGTAGAATGCACGGTTAAGTATACTGTTTCCGTCAATAACAAGAAGTCTCATAAAAAACCTCCTTCAAAACTATATAAAATTATTATATCATACTTTTGACATTTATGGTAGATTCGTGTTAAAATAATTTTCGGTGATTTTGTGAATATCAGAAATTTAGAAATTAAAGGACACGCAGCACTCGCTCCTATGGCAGGTGTTGCAGACAGAGCGTTCCGTGAGCTTTGCACAAGCTACGGAGCAGCATACGTAATCAGCGAAATGGTAAGCTCAAAAGGTCTTACAATGCAGGACAAAAAATCAAAAGAGCTTCTCTTTCTCTCTGACGAGGAACGCCCGGCAGGTGCGCAGATTTTCGGCGACAACCCTGAAATTATGGCTGAAGCGGCACTTAAGACGCTTAGCTTCAACCCGGATTTCATCGATATCAATATGGGCTGTCCTGCACCTAAAATCGCAGGAAACGGTGGTGGCTCTGCCCTGCTTAAAAATCCTCCGCTTATAAGTAAAATCGTTGAAAGCGTTGTCAAAGCATCTCCCATTCCCGTAACGGTCAAAATCCGTATCGGCTGGGACAGCGAAACAATCAACGCTGTCGAAGTTGCCAAAAGAATCGAGGCAGCAGGTGCTGATGCACTGACCGTACACGGAAGAACACGTACCCAGATGTATGCTCCTCCCGTTTATCTTGACGAAATAGCAAACGTAAAAAAAGCCGTAAATATCCCCGTGATAGGAAACGGAGACATCGTTGACGGCAAAAGTGCAAAAAAGATGCTCGACGAAACAGGCTGCGACTTTCTTATGGTCGGCAGAGGTGTACTCGGCAGACCATGGCTTTTCAGTGAAATAAACTCATATTTTGAAAACGGTACAGTCAGCGACGAACCCGATATTACCGAAAGAATGGCTGTTATGATAAAACACATCGAGCTTATCTGCAAGTATAAAGGTGAACGGGTCGGTATGAGAGAAGCAAGAAAACACGCTGCATGGTACATCAAGGGAATACGTGGTGCTGCAGCCTTCCGTCAGGAGGTAGGAACACTTTCGGATATGGATCAGCTGCACGAACTTGCACGTCGCGTCATAGCCTGTTCTGAATAACCCGAAGCGGTATATACACATTTATATGAATATTCAGAATGTTAAAAAAATATCAAAGTGTGTTTAAAATCCCCCGTAAAGTCCTCTTACTTTACAAATTTTCCACACTTTTAAGTAAAAAACATCGTAGTTACGTTAAGTTTTCCACATTTTCCACTGAATTTTCCACATAGTCAAGTAGAAGGCCTTTACGTAAAGCAAATCACTTTACACCAAATTTTATTCATAAACCCACTAATAAATACGGTTTGTTAAAACTTGAACAGGGTCAATGTGTAAAGAGCAGAATAAATAATTTGTAAAACTATTGACAAAATCGTAAAATATCACTAATATTTTGTAGTAAGCAGATTATTATAATAAATATAAAATATAAAGGAGTCTTTATTTATGTCAATCTTCGAAAAGTTACAGGAAATGATCGCTGATCAGCTTGAAATCGACGCTGAGGATATCACATATGACAGCAATATCCTTGACGATCTTGGTGCAGACAGCCTTGACGTTGTTGACCTCGTTATGAGCATTGAAGATGAGTTCGGTATGGAAGTACCTGACGAAGCTCTCGAAAATATCCGTACAATTGAAGATATGGTCAAATTCATCGAGGACAACGAGTAAGAACTCCCGACGGAATTCCGTCAATTTTGAAAGGCAGGAAATTTACAAAATGGCACAGCAGAAGAAAATGGTTGAAGAAATCACGTCAATGGACGAAGATTTCGCTAAATGGTATACCGACGTTGTAAAGAAAGCAGAGCTTATCGAATACACAAGCGTCAAGGGCTGTATGGTTATCAGACCTTACGGCTATGCTATCTGGGAAAACATCCAGAAAACTCTCGACACTATGTTTAAAAAGACAGGTCACGAGAATGTTTGTATGCCGATGTTCATCCCCGAAAGCCTTCTCAACAAAGAAAAGGATCACGTTGAGGGATTTGCTCCCGAGGTTGCATGGGTAACTTACGGCGGCAGCGAAAAGCTTGAAGAAAGACTTTGCGTCAGACCTACTTCAGAAACTCTTTTCTGTGAGCACTACGCAAACATCATTCACTCATACCGCGACCTTCCCAAGCTTTATAACCAGTGGGTAAGCGTTGTACGTTGGGAAAAGACAACACGTCCCTTCCTTCGTTCAAGAGAATTCCTCTGGCAGGAGGGTCATACAATCCACGCTACAAGTGAAGAGGCTCAGGAAGAAACAATCCGTATGCTCAACGTTTACGCTGACTTCTGTGAGAATTATCTCGCAATGCCCGTTGTCAAGGGTGTGAAGACAGAAAAGGAACGTTTTGCAGGTGCTGAGGATACATACACAATCGAGGCTCTTATGCACGACGGTAAGGCTCTTCAGAGTGCTACATCTCACTTCTTCGGCGACGGCTTTGCAAAGGCATTCAACATTCTTTACAGCGGCAAGGACAATAAACAGCATCATCCGTTCCAGACCTCATGGGGCTGCACAACACGTCTTATCGGTGCAATCATTATGACTCACGGTGATGACAACGGTCTTGTTCTCCCCCCTGCTGTTGCTCCTGTGCAGATGGTTATCATTCCTATCGCAATGCACAAGGAAGGTGTTCTTGACAAGGCAAACGAGCTTTACACAAAGCTTTCAGACGTATGCCGTGTCAAGCTCGATGACAGTGACAACAGTCCGGGCTGGAAATTTGCTGAATACGAGATGAAGGGTGTGCCTCTCCGTCTTGAAATCGGTCCCAAGGACATCGAAAACAACCAGTGTGTTATCGTAAGACGTGACAGCGGCGAAAAGATTTTCGTTTCACTCGACGAGCTTGAAACAAAGATTCCCGAGCTTCTCAAGGCTGTTCACGAAGGTCTTTACAATAAGGCTTATGAACGTCGTGCAAGTATGACTTTCACAGCTAAGGATTTCGCAGAGCTCAAGGACATCGCAGACAACAAGCCCGGCTTTATCAAGGCTATGTGGTGTGGTGACCGTGAATGTGAGGACAAGCTCAAGGAAGAGGCAGGCGTTACATCACGCTGCATCCCCTTCGAGCAGGAAAACATTTCTGACACTTGCGTATGCTGCGGTAAACCGGCTACAAAGATGCTTTACTGGGGCAAGGCATATTAATTAACTTTCAGAGGCTGTATCCCCGTGATACAGCCTTTTTATTTTGAGGTGACGCTGATGGAACACAACTTTAAAGGAAAGTGGATAGGTGCTGATATGACCGTTGAGGACAGATTTGCACCTGTTTTCAAAAAAGAATTTGAACTGGCAGAAAAAGTAACGAATGCAAAAATCGCAATCTGCGGACTCGGACTTTTCGAGCTTAAAATAAACGGCAGTCTGCCTGACGATACAGTACTCAACCCTCCGCACTCACAGTATACTCAGACTGTATTATACAGAGTTTTCGATATAAGCGATCTGCTTGTTGAGGGTAAAAACACAATCACTGTTGAGCTTGGTCACAGCTTTTTCAACGAAACTACTCACGTCTGGGCTTGGGAAAAGGCAGCGTGGCGTTCAATCCCGAAGCTGATTGCAGATATCGAAATCGACGGCGAAACAATCTCAACTGACGAAAGCTGGCTCGTTACAAAAGACGGCAACACAACAGCTAACAGTATCTACTACGGCGAAACCTACGATGCACGACGTAAGGATTTCGTATGGCAGAAAGCTGTCGCTGTTGATGCTCCCGCAGGTAAGCTCAAAGAGCACACCGAGCCTTATATTCGTCGAATCAATGAATATAAGCCCAAGAGCATCACACGTCTTTCTGACGGTTGCATTGTAATTGAAGCACCTGAAATGGTCACCGGTTGGGCAAAAATCCGCATTGACGCACCCAAGGACGAGAAAGTTTCAATCATCTACGGTGAAAAGCTGACAGAAGACGGACACATTATAAAAGTTGGTGGCAATCAGGGACGTGACGGAGATTGGTGGCCTCTTGATTACATACAGAAGGACACTTTCATTTCTGACGGCTCACCTTTTGTTTTTGAGCCTAAATTCAACTACAAAGGTTTTAAATTCATACAGATTAAAAATCACTGCAAGGACATTTCTTCTGATGATATCACAATTTACAGAACAGCCAATGACGTAAATATCATTTCAGATTTCGAGTGTTCTGACTCTCTTATAAATGAGCTTCACGCTCTTATGAAGCGTACTCTTCTCAATAACTTCCAGTGGAAACCTACAGACACTCCTGTTTTTGAGAAAAACGGTTGGCTCGGTGATGCAAACTGTGCACTCGAAACGATGTTTTATAACTTTGATATGAGTAGCTATATGAAGCAGTTTGTGGAGCTTATGGATGACTGCTTCCACGATTTCGGTGGTGTGCCGGTTATCGTCCCCACTCAGGGTTGGGGTATGGGTAACTCGCCTGTCTGGAATACAATTTTCGTTTTTGCAACTGAAGCACTCATCAACTTCTGCAAAAACAAAGACTTTGCTGAAAAGCTTTATCCCGACCTTCGCAAATTTGCTCTTGACGATGTCAGAGATATCGACGGTTTCGGAGGCACTTGGAGAGAGCGTGAGCTTTCAGACTGGCTCGCACCCGCTAATGACGAATTCAGCGAAATGATCTGCGACCCGTCAGAAGGCGCTGAAATCTGCTGTACGGCATATGTTTATGCTATGCTCAAATCAATGGCTCGTATTTCGGCTGTTCTCGATAATGGTGACGAAGCAGAATATCTTGCACAGGCTGAGAAAATCCGCAAAGCGTTCAACGAGAAATTTTTCAACAAAGAAAAGCAGATTTACGAAACCTCCGTGTGGTATCCCAAGGGCAACCGCAGACAGTACAGACAGACTTCAAACCTTCTTCCTCTTTCATTCGGAATGGTTGATGAAGAAAACAAAGATGCTGTTATCAGAAATCTCGTTGAAGATATAGTAAGCCACGACTACCACCTTGATACAGGATGTACGGGCACAAAGCATCTTCTCCCCGTGCTTTTCAATACAGGACACGCTGACGTCGCATACAAGGTGCTTTCGCAGACGACATATCCCAGCTGGGGTTATTGGATTAAAAGCGGTTCTACGAGCGCGTGGGAATCATGGGAACCATCCTCTCGTTCACTCGACCATTATTTCCTCGGCACATTTGACGAGGCACTTTATTCACACATTGGTGGTATCCGTAACGTAAAAGAAGGCTACAGGAAATTTACCGTTGCTCCCGAAACGGAATGCGGTATGCAGTGGGCGAAAACAAAGCTCAACTCCCCTCTCGGCACAATCCGTTGCGAATGGAAAAAAGAAAACGGCAATACTCTCGTCGAAGTCGAAATCCCTGACTGCGCAACTGCAGAAATCATTCTTAAAAACGGAATCAAAGAGATAAAAACAGGCGGAGTTTATAAATATCACTTTTAATTTACAACCTGCGGAGCAACCCACTCCGCAGGTAATTTTTATTTTTAAAAGCAGTTCGATAAATTCGGGGTTGTAGGGGTGATTGAAATTTATCGCAAAGCGACAAAGGGGTGCCCGAAGGGCTTGAAAATACTGCTTTTTTCAAACATCGTTGCTATGCAACAACCCCTCAGTCTCACTCCGTTCGACAGCTCCCCTTTCAGGGGCGCTATGGAATTGTATGAATTTAAAGATCCCTACAAACCCGAATTTGCACACTAAAAATTACCACGGCCTACGCACTAAGCATAAGCCGTGGTTTGATTTACATTTCAAATTTACTGTCAGGCTCGGCAGGAAGATTGGTTGAATTGAGGTCGCCACCTCTTTCTTTAAACATACCGTAAAGCTCAGCCTTACGCTCGTCTGTATATGAATACTGCCACAAGCGGTTAATTTTGCCGAAATCTTCAAATGTTTCGTCAGGAAGAACCTCGATTGTATCAGGATTCATAGGAAGCGGAATTTTAACTGTACCATCTGATGTAATATAATGAACCTTTGCAAGCTCGATCGCACGTCTGTTAGCTTCCATTCTCGGATATTCCTCATCGAATTTGATTCTTGTGATCGGGAAAACTGCAACATCAGCATTGAGATATTCGTAAGCCTTCACCGAAAGACCTCTGTGTCCGTGGTGAGCAATCTGCACAACATCACACTTAAGAGTTTCTCCGTAGCGTTTTTCAAGCTCGACAGATGCTTTAACACTCGCATCGCCCGGGATAAACACCTTCGAGCCTTCTGCACTGAGCATCACCATACAGGATGAATCGTTATAATCCTCAACCTTATTCGGATAAATATCCTCGTGTGTGCCGAGAACATCAAAGGTGAGATTTCTTATATAGAAGCGCTGACCTGTGTGAATTTTGTATGTAGGAATCTTCGTTTCATCAAGCATCTTGAAAAGCTTCTTTGAAAGCATAACCTCTTCCCTTGTCCACTCTGTATGAGCATAATAAGTATCGGGAATAAGATTAGAATAAACACCCTCGATGATTGTATCGTAGCAGTTATAACGAAGATAATCCATAAACTTTGAGATATGGTCGGAATGCGCGTGAGTCAGCAACCAACCGTTGACAACAACCTTCTGTCCCTCAGGTGTACGGTCGCGCATAAATTTATAAATTCTGTCATTGTCATTGAACTGCATATAGTGACCGCTGTCTACTACAAAGAAGCTGTGATCGGGACATTCAACCAAAAGACACATACCGCAGTCAATGAGTGCCTGATCACTTTCAAAGCCGTAAAATGCTGTTTCGCCGTCACCTTCGCAAGAAGTCTTTGTAAAGCAAGGTGTTCGTTTCTCCTCGCTTACAGCAACTCTGAGAACCGAATCGCAAGGGGTGAAAAGTGCATTGACCTGCACATCACCCATAAGACAGGCATAGAGATTTTGGTTATTTTCAGTTTCCTGAATTACGCTGAATCCGTCTGACTTCATTTCACAAACCCAATTTTCAAACTCTGCCTTTGTAAAATTACGGTAAAGCTTCATAAAGCAGTTTTCACGGCAGTCATAAACAGGTTCATCAGCCGTTACTCTCGGATTTCTGAATTTTTCAAACAAACGCTCCATATTATCCCTCTTTGCTTTCCTTATTTGCTTCGTTGCCGTTCTTTTTCTTTTTCATAAAGATATATGCGACAACTGCACCACCGCCTACAGCGACAGCAGAAAGAACACATATACCTAGAATCACAGTGTTATTTCCGCCCTTTTCATTTTCTGCAGTTTCTTCCTTTTCCTGCTCATCAGCATTTACTGCTGTTGCGATGCTTGTTGAAACTTCTGCAGACTGTTCGGCTTTATTATCGGTTGTCTGCTCCGCATCGGTCGGATTCACAGCAATCGTGGTTGTTGACGGATCGCTCACAGTTTCTCCTGAAGTGTCTGAAGAAAACTCATAAGTGACAACAGGTTTTATATGACTGAATGCGGCATCCTGACAGTTTGTAAAGACAACTTTGATATCATCAGCCGTAATTTTTTCCTTTGTGAGCTTTTTCAAAGTAATCACAAACAAATCCTCACCGTCAACATTACGGTATCCGGGTATCATTGCTGCAGTTACCATAGCGATATCGCCTTTGATGTTCGGCTGTGATACGGCAGCCTGTGCCTGCATCTTAAAGTTCATCATACCCTTACCGTCGACAATATCCGTAACCTTGACCTTTTTGGTGTTTACTTCGACGTTAAAGTCGATTGCAGAAAAAGATGTACCTCCTGCAAAATCAAGAGAAATCACAGCCTGACTATCGTTTTCTGACACAAGTCTTAATTTAAATTTCGACTCAGCTGCAGCTGATGATGTAACGGTACTGAGCATCAGCATCACACACACTGAAATAAAACATAATATCTTTTTCATAGTATAACCTCCACTAAAAAAGCTTAAACCAAAGTAAAATATGCATTCAGTATAACACAAAATCAATATAATTACAACAATAAAACGGATAGCCGAATCTTGCACTCAGCTATCCGTAGTTTTTATCTTTTCTCACCGACAAGATTATTTATTTTTCCGCTTTCACGGTCTTCAATATAGGTAGAATTTGAGGGAATCACAAAGCTGAAAGCACCGGGCAGAATTTCAAACGTACAGTCAGTCACCATAGCACACTCACCGTCAATGTTAAGTGCTGCAGGCTTATCTGAATGAATCGTCAGTTTCTTTCCTCGCGCATAAAGCGTCTGCTTCCAATCATAATGCTGTCCCTTTTTGTATCCGCTGACTTTAGTTAACAGTTCGGGTATAGAAAGGGTGTCCACTATACTGAAATCAAGAAGTCCGTCATCAGGCAAAGCATAAGGTGTTGCCTGATACCCACCGCCGTAAAATCTGCTGTTACCGCACACAGCGAAAAGGAATGTACCTGAAAACGGTCTGTTTTCATCAATAGTAACGGTAAATTCGCTTTCGCGTTTTTTCATCGCACAGTAAAGCATAGCCGCAGTATAAGCTTTATCGCCTCTCAAAAGAGGGATTTTCTTAAAGTCTGTCTGTTTCGCGCATATCTCGGCATCCATTCCCATCGAGCACTGATTGACGGCAATTCTGTCGTCGCACTTAATAGCATCGATTTTTATAGCTTTTCCGTCTATCTGTGCATCTATATCAAGGAACTGTTCGCGAGTACCGAAAAGTCTGATAAAGTCATTTCCCGAACCCAAAGGAATAACGGCAAACTCGACATTATCATAACCGTAAATCGCATTTACAATGTCATAAACAGTACCGTCACCGCCACACGCATATACACGTATCGCTTCTCCAGTTTCAGCCCATTTTCTGCAGTATTCTGTAGCATCCTGAGTAGACTTGCTGACATAGAGTTCGTAATCAATATCTCTGCCTTCAACGCTATTTTTAATCAAAGGGCGCAAAACATCGTATGCCCTACCCTTACCTGCTTTAGGATTAACAACAAACAGATGCTTCATAACTGTTACCTCACTTGAAATACATAAACAGCTGACACTTAATCATACCGTTATAAAGCTTACGGCGTTTATCTGCCTTACGGCCGAACTCCTTTTCAAACTCCTCAGACGGGCTTATGACATAATATGCCCATCCACGTTTCTGCTCAAACTTTTCGCCCATAATCTTATAGAGCTTCTGTGCCTCACTTATGTCGAGCAGTCTCTCACCGTACGGAGGGTTACAGATGAGTGTTCCCTTCTCGCTCTGAGGTTTGAAATCACGAAGATCGCACTTTTCGAACTTAATCTTTCTCTCAACACCTGCTCGTTTTGCATTAACTCTTGCAATCTCAAGTGCTGACTCATCGATATCTGATCCGTAAGCGATAAAATCAGTATCATAATTTACAAGGTCACGTGCACGTGCTCTCTCCTCTGCCCACACGTATTCAGGGATAACATCCCATCTCTCAGCTGAGAAATTACGGTTGACACCAGGAGCAATATTATGCACCATCATCGCACCTTCGATGAGGATTGTACCACTACCACACATCGGGTCATAAAGTGTATGATACGGACGGATTCGTGCAAGGTTACAAAGTGAAGCAGCGAGTGTTTCCTTAAGAGGAGCTGCATTTGCTTCAAGTCTGTATCCACGCTTGTGAAGTCCCATTCCCGAAGTGTCAAGAAGCAGACTTACTTTATCCTTCATAATAGAAAACTGAATCTGATGGATAGGACCTGTTTCGTCAAACCAGCTTATTTTATACTTTGACTTAAGTCTTTCCACGACAGCCTTTTTAATGATTGACTGGCAGTCACTTACGCTGAACAATGTAGAATTGATAGAATAACCCTTGACCGGGAAAGCATCCTCAGCTCCGATCCAATCCTCCCACGGCAAAGCTTTTGTTCCCTGAAAGAGTTCTTCAAAGCTTCGCGCATAGAAATCTCCCACGAGAATCTGGATTCTTTCTGAATATCTCGAACAGATATTTGCTCTCGCAAGTAAATTTTCATCACCGCTGAAAAGCACTCTGCCGTTTTCTGAAATTACATTCTCTGCACCAAGGTCCTTCATTTCATTTGCAATGAGTGACTCAAGACCCAGAAGACAGGGAATAACAAAATTTATCTTCATAATTAACCTCTGTAATAATTATTTCAACTGAATTATACTTCTATTCTTTTATTAAATCAAGTCATCAGAGTTTTTCTGATGCGTGACGGGTTACGTGACAACCGAAATTAACCGCAACGGGCAAGCCTGCAATATGTGTAGGTGCTGCTTCAATAGCAACTGACAGTGCAGTAGTATCTCCGCCGAAGCCCTGAGGACCGATGTCAAGCTGATTCACTCTTTCGAGGATTTCAGCTTCCATTTCTCTGTAATATTCATCCTCATTTTTCACGCTTACGCTTCTGCACAAAGCCTTTTTCGCAAGGTATGCACACTGCTCAAAGTCACCACCGATGCCGATACCCAGAACTATAGGAGGGCAAGGATTACCGCCTGCCTCTTTTACACAGTCAAGAACATAGTTTATGATCTCTTCTCTGCCGCTTGCAGGCGTAAACATTCTGAGTTTGCTCATATTTTCGCTGCCGAAGCCCTTTGGTGCAACGGTGATTTTCACTTCGTCTCCGTCTACGATCGAAGTGTGTATTACGGCAGGTGTGTTATCCTTTGTGTTAACTCTTCTTAAAGGGTCGCTGACAACAGAACAACGCAGATAACCGTTGATATAGCCGTTATGAACACCTGCATTGACAGCATCGTAAAGATTGCCGCCGACAAAGTGTACATCCTGACCTATCTCAAGGAAAACTACAGCCATACCTGTATCCTGACAAATGGCTATATCAAGTTCCTCTGCAGCATCAAGGTTTGCTTCGAGGTCAGAAAGAATCTCTTTCGCAAGATTGTTTCGCTCACAGGTCTTACATTTACCTATACACTCAGCGAGATCTGCAGGAAGGAATTTATTTGCTCTGATACAAAGACGTTCTACCGCTTCGCTGACTGCACTGACATTTATCTCTCTCATAATATCACCTGAAAAAAAGGGAGCAGAAAACTGCTCCCGACTATTTAAAGATTTAATTTAAAGGTGCGGATCAAAGCTTGTTAGTGCCTCTTCTGTTGTATCCGCCACCATGCTTGTAGTCACGCTTGAGATCTGACATCTTCTCATCGCTTTCCTGCTTGAACTTGGCCATCATACTTTCAAAAGACTGCGGCTGCTCAACAGGCTTATTTCCCTGCCAGACATTAGCATTGTTACTTCTTCTGGGAGCATTGTTAGCTTTCGGCTTGAATGCAGGCTTCGGCTGTTCCATCGCTTTTTTGATAGAAAGACTGATCTTGCCATCATCAGCTATAGAGATAACCTTCACCTTTACAGCCTGTCCGACAGTAAGATGGTCCTTGATATCCTTTACAAATTCGAGCGCTACTTCTGAAATGTGCACCATTCCTTTTTTACCTTCGTCAAGATCGACAAAAGCACCAAACGCCGTAAAACCTGTAACTTTTCCCTCAACAATTGCGCCGACTTCTAACTGCATACTAAAGTGTACCCCTCCAAGAAAAATTGAACACGTCAGTCATTTACTGAAATATCCTGGTAAACCCTTTCACCGGGCATAACATAGCCAAGCTTATCTCTTGCTATTTCCTCAACGTACTCATCTTTATCACCAGCGTTGATTTTGTCACGGTAAGCTTCATTTTCAGCTTTCTTTTCCTCTTTGACAACCTCAACCGCAGCAATTTCTTCCTTTACATCATTTATATTCTTAACTATAGAAAACAACGAAATGGCAAAACAAGCGCAGAGTACAACCGCAAAAAATACTACAATAAAGCTACGCCTTTCTTTCTTCACCTTTGCCACCTTCGTCACCTCGATTCTTTAAAATAAAACTGCCTGAGCATAATTTGACGAAAAAATTATACACTATGTTATGTCGAATATGCAAGTCTTTTTTTGTTATTTTGTGTAAGTTTTTTAATATTTTTTCACTTATTACTGAAAATTGTGTCCTAAATCCGGTTAAACGTGCACTTATTAAGCGAAATAGTCTTTTTATGCGACATGCAAATCTAATTACCGGCGGATACAATATACCGCTGAGTGAATAAAAATACATATAAACTCCCAGCGCCTGAGCTATAAAAACATATAAAATAAGCTGTCCGTCACATACTGACAGCAGAAAAAGAAATGTAGCCGAAAAAAAGACGAGCAGATAAATTATATCCCTGAACACTAAACGCTTTTTATCGCTTCCTGTAAGAAGATAAAATAACATTCTGAATAAATCATAGACTATTCCGAGAGCAAAGCCGAGTCCTGCCGAATACATAAAGTAAACTACCTGCTGAGCGTGCGTAGGCATATACTGCATTATCTGAACACCCTTGATAAAAAATTACCTGCAGAACGTGCTTCGGAATATGCCACACTGTCCACCTGACCCTCAACGGTCATATCTCCGCTTTCAACTGACAGTCTGCTTATTTTCAGAGAATTACCCTTTATGCAGATTTCACCACAATGGCTCCTCGCTACTATAGTCTCTTCATCAAAGCTCTCCACATCTACTATACCTGTCAGCGTGACCTTTTTTCTGGACTCGATTATGAGGTCGTGCATCAGATTTTCAGGCATAAAAAATCACCTCATAACATTGTATGAGGTGAAAAAAGTATTTATTACAGTACCTTGTACATAAGTCCGGCATCATCTTTTGTCGCGTGTTCCACTACCTTTGTTACCTGAATCTTCGTAGTGTTTGCGCCCATTGTAATCTCGATGATGTCGCCTTCCTTGACATCATAGGATGCACGTGCAATCTTACCGTTTACCGTAACATGCTTAGCGTCACAGACTTCATTGGCAACTGTACGTCTTTTTATAACTCTTGAAACCTTAAGATACTTGTCAAGTCTCATATTTATCTCCTTGTTTCGGGGAATGCTATAAAGCCGACGGCAGGACTTTCGTCCTGCCGTATAAAACATACCGAATAGACTTATTTAATAGCGTCCTTAAGAGCTTTACCAGCCTTGAATGCGGGAACCTTAGATGCAGGAACTGTCATTGTTTCGCCTGTCTTCGGGTTACGGCCCTGCTTCTCAGCACGCTCTCTTACTTCGAATGTACCGAAGCCTACGAGCTGAATCTTGTCGCCTGCCTTAAGAGCATCTGCTACTGCACCGAAAACAGCGTTTACTGCCTTCTCAGCAGCCTTCTTGTCCATTTCGCCCTTTGCAGCAACTGCATTGATAAATTCTGTCTTATTCATTGTAATTCCTCCAAAAATTAATTTTGATTTAATATTATGAAATACGTTAAGTATATCACATACATTTTTTAGCTTCATCCCAAAGCTCATCAAGAACCTCGAGTGAAGATGACTTCATGTCAATTCCTCTCTCCTGTGCAAGCTTCTCAACAGTTTTAAATCTGCTGACAAACTTATCAGTAGAAGCCGTAAGAGCTTCCTCAGCGTCAACCTTTACAAAACGTGAAACATTTACAGCTGAGAAAAGGACATCACCAAGCTCATCGCTTATCTCATCCTTATCACCGTTTGTAATGGCATCTCTGAGCTCGCCTATCTCCTCATAAAGTCTGTCGAGAGCTCCGCTTACTTCAGACCAATCGAAACCTGCCTTAGCTGCCTTCGACTGAACCTTGTCTGCTCTCATAAGAGCAGGGAGTTCACGTGGTATAGAGTCAATTGCCTGAGAAGTAGTTTTCTGACCCTTTGACTTTCTTTTGATAGCGTCCCAGTTTGTAAGGACATCATCAACTGAATTTACATTAACCTCGCCAAAAACGTGCGGGTGACGTTCAATCATCTTTCTGCAGTTTTCGTCTGCAACGTCATCGATATTGAAAACACCCTTTTCATCCTCGATCTGAGCGTGGAAGATAACCTGCATAAGCACATCGCCCAACTCTTCACGTAGCATTTCAGCGTCGCCCTTATTGATAGCCTCGATAGTTTCGTAAGTCTCCTCAATAAGATTCTTTCTTATGCTCTCATGAGTCTGCTCGATATCCCACGGACAGCCTCCCTCAGATCTCAAAGCTTTTATAACTCTGACAAGATCGTAGACGTCATATTTCTCTTTAAACACAAAGTCATTTGCCATAATATCACCATTTTAACCTAAAAAACCAAATTTTTCAAGCTTTTTTGCAATTTTTTCGCCTTTGGGAATCATCTCAAGATCATCACGTGAAAGAGCCTTAAGGAAAAGAAGTGCAAGTACATAAACAAGCACCGCTGCCGCCACCGCAATAACGAGTGCAACAGAGTTTCCGTTGAGCATACTGTCAGCCTCTCCTAAGTTTGCAAGAACCGTCGAAAATACTTTTACTGTTGCGAAAGCTGTAACACCTGAAATCGCAGCACAAGCAAATGGTTTTATAAATACAGAAGCAAGGTTGATCTTTACTCCTGAAATTTTGATTATGCTGAAAAGATTTATTCCTACAACGATTACGTAACAAGCGATAGAGCCGATCGGTGCACCGTTGACATTGATCTGCGGATTGCCGATGAGAATGTAGTTGAGTATTATCTTCACTACCGCACCAACGCAAAGCGATTTAAGCGGAATATCAGTTCTGCCTAACGCCTGAAGCATATTTGTAATCGGTGATGATACTGCAAAAAGGAAAACGGAAATACCGTAAACTGTGAGAATAGGTGAACCTATAGTTGCAGCAGAAGCACCGTAAAACATATTCAGAAGGTTGTATGAAACTGCCGCAAGTCCAAAACCTACAGGCAATGAAATGAGCATCGTAACGCGGATAACTGACTCAACCGTAGTTTTGATAGTCTTGCTCTGGTGCTTTGCCCATGCAGCTGAAATGATGGGAATCGCACTGATGCCGAGAGTCATAGTGATGGTCGGCACAAGATTTTTAAAGTCAAGAGTTTCACCGTATACACCGTAAAGATACTTGACTATCTGACCGTCCGCAATGCCTTCTTTGATAAGAAACTCTGAGTAAATACCCTTAATAACCTCAGGTGCTTTCTCAACAGCATAAGCAAGTCTGTTCTGGATAGTCGCTGAGTCAATAAGGTTTGTCACATTGAGTATAAGTGAACCTACAGCCATAGGTAATGCTGTTCTGATGAGTATCTTCGCAACATTTTTGCTGTCATCAGGCTTCGGCGAATTCATAAGATCACTCTTTGTGATACCGTCACCTCTGAGCTTATGTCTTATCGCAAGGAAAATAAAGCCGAGCACCGTACCTATTGTAACGCCCAGAACAGCTGTAGCTGCAGCATACGGATAAAGTGCAGCAAGAGCATCAGCCTTATTTTCATACACTGTTCCCATAACGGTCTGACCGTTTTCAAAACGCTTGAGCTGAACACTGAGGAACACATAAGTAACACCAAGACCGATAAAAAGCTTACTGATAGCCTCTATAACCTGTGAAATTGCCGTAGGCATCATATTCTGCATACCTTCGTAGTAGCCACGGAATGTAGACATACAGCAGCAGAAGAATATTGACGGGGCAATTGCGAGAATACAATAAATATTTTCAGTGTATCCTACAACATATTTGGTGTAGGGGTACGCTATTATAAACATCAGCACCGTTCCCACAGCACCTGTTATCAGGAAAATCCTTGTAGCTACACGACGTATCAGGCGCACGTCACGGTAATTACCGAGTGATCGTTCTTTAGCCACCATTCGCGAAACAGCGATCGGAAGACCTGCCATAGAAATAGAATAGAGCGGTGTATAAATTTCATATGCTGTATTAAAGTAACCTCTGCCGACCTCACCGATGAGCATTGACAGTGGGATTTTAAACAATGCACCAATCACCTTTACCAATACCGTTGCGACGACAAGCACGAACGCACCGTTAAGCAATGACTGGGACTTAGCTTTTTCCTTAGACATTGATGCACCTCCTGATTCATGAGATATATTTTACCATATATTAGTTGATTTAGCAATTATTTTTACTGATTTATATTACCAGAAATTCATTAAGAAGTGAATTGTACGGCAAAAGCGCCGTATTGATTTCTTCAAAAACGCTCAATGCAGCTTTAAGCTCCTCGGCCTGAGTATAATATGAGCTTTCCTGAGTTATTCCGTCCAGCAGTGTTAACGCTTCATTTCTGAAGATACAAGCTTCGTATGCGTGGAAAGAATTTATCTTCACATCAGCAAGACTCTCAAACGGGAACAGAAACTTATCTTCGCCTCTGAGCACCCCCTGCCACATAAGCAAAGTGTTCTCTACTGAAGAATTTCTGTGTTCGTAGTCCCTTATCATCCTGCGGATAAGCCTGAGATTTCTTTTGTTCAGCAGAATTTTGCCGTCATCCCCAAATATTTTCGATGACACACTGATATAAATTCTGTAAAGATGCGACTCATCAAGTCCGTCTGTGATAACGGGATTCAGCGCATGTAAGCCTTCTACGATAATCACATCATTTTTCTCAAGCTCGATGTGTTTTGTTTCCCGGCTTCTGCAGCCTGTCATAAAATCAAAAACAGGCAGTTCAGCCTTTCTTTTTTCAATTAACTCTGCAAAGCTTTGGTGGATCAGCTCAATATCAAGAGATGTGACATTTTCGTAATCCTTCAGTCCTTCTTCATTAAAGGGAATGTCTTCTCTGTTCAGGTAAAAGTCATCAAGCGAAACTATATAAGCATTCCTACCGCTTGAACGGATTTTTTCTGCAATAATTCCCGCAGTAGTAGTTTTACCTGATGAACTGGGCCCCGCAAGTAAAACGATATCATAATCAGAATCTGACAGAAAAGTTTTTACCACATCATTTACAGAGTTATCAAAACTTTCCTCGCATTCTTTTATAAATTCCGCAGCATTTTCAGCCGCCATTTTATTAATCAAAGAAAGCGTATTAATCATTGCCCAGCACTCCGTTATAAAACTCTTTGATTTTAGCCTTTCTCGAAATTAACTCTTCAAAACGAGAAATATACTCATAAGGATATTTATAATTGAAAATTCTTTCAATATTCCTGCCAAAAGGCTCTTTCAGCTTAATAACTGCACCTGCACCCACAGCAAGCACTGTATGACACTCTTCCATCATAAATACATTGTACAGGCACTCATAGCCCGGTTTGCACCAACCTACATTTTCAAGATTTCCGAGAGAACGTGATTGTCTGTACATATAATACGGGATATAACCGTTCTCGTAGAACCTTTCCTGTGCATAAACGAGCATTTTATTTGCAACATCTCCACTCTGCACATCAATTCCGCCCGTCACAATATTTGACGAACGCTTAAGTGCGAGAGTATGTAACGTAATATTTTCAGCTCCAAGTTCAATAGCTTTATCAACTGAATTACAAAAGCTCTCATAACTGTCATCTGTAAGACCTGCAATCAGATCCATATTTATATTGTCAAAGCCCTTGCTTCTCGCTGTTTCATAAATTTCAATAACATCGTTTACCGTGTGACGTCTGCCGATTGATACAAGCACATCATCGTTAAAGGTCTGTGGATTGATGCTGATTCTTGTGACACCGTACTTTTTGATCACATCAAGCTTTTCAGGTGTGACAGTATCAGCCCTGCCCGCTTCAATGGTATATTCTCTGCAGAAGGAAAAATCAAAATTATCTTCAATTTCCTTGCATACCTTATCAAGCTGCTCAGCACTCAGTGTGGTCGGAGTGCCTCCTCCCCAGTACACAGACTCCAGTCTGAGTCCCAGATCCTTTACGATCTCTGCCGTATAACGGATTTCCTCACAGAGCTTTTCGACATATTCAGGCAGAAGCTTCTTCGCCTGAGCTATCGAATGAGAAACAAACGAGCAATAGTTGCATCTTGTCGGACAAAACGGAATCGACACATAAAGACTGAATGATTTTTCATCAGACAGCGACATTATCTTTTCTTCTGCCTTTGCAACGCTGAATGCAAGGTTTGTTTTATCAGGCGAAACGAGCAGTTTTTCATTGAAATAATCAACAGCTTCGCTGCCACCATTTTCGTTCATAAGTGTATTCATAAGCTTTGACGGACGTACACCCGTGAGAATACCCCACTGTGGCGTATAACCCGTAACCTTGCAAAGAATATTATAAAGCAAAACCGCCATCTGTCTTTCGCAGTCACTGTAGTCAGACTCAGTGCATTCTGCTGTTTCGTTAACACCATCAAAAGAAAGACTGACTCTGATTCTGTAACCGCCGTCTTCCTCTTCAAGTGATGTCAACACAGAGAAAGAGTCTTCTCCCTCATCGCCTTCGTGCATAACACGAATGGTTTCATAAGGGTAGAAAACTCTGCAAAGGTTTTCCATTTCATAATGAAATTTATGGTTGATAACCTTTAAAATCATTTGAATCGCCTCATATATCTGTTTCTGCGCTTTTCGTATTCCATAGTAGTCGCGCGATTGTGTCCGGGATAAATCTCATAGTCGCCCGGCATATTGTAAAGTCTCGTAATAGACTCGAGCATTTCCTCTTCGCTTCCGTCAAAGAAGTCCATCCTGCCTACAGTAAGGCAGAAAAGTGTATCTCCCGTAAAAATGGTACGCTCATCTTCTGCAAAATAGCATACACCGCCCTTTGAATGACCCGGAGTGTGCATAACAGTAAATTCCGTATTACCCAAAGAGAGCTTATCTCCGTCCTCGACGGTAATATCTGCCGGCACATACTTCTGAACACCCGGCATCATCTCGTGAGCAAAGCTCGGAAGCTCGTCAAGAAGCTTGTACGCCTCATCCTTATGAATAACAATCTTTGCTTCAGGATGAGCCTTCTTCAGGTCATACACACCGAGGATATGGTCATAATGACCGTGTGTGAGAAGGATGTATTTCAGGTTCTTGTCGATGAGCTTTTCTTCAAGCGATGCTGTGTATTCTCCGCAGTCAATTACTGCAGTTTCATTTGTTTTTTCGTCGGTCACAATGTAGCAGTTAGCATTCACGGGACCGAGCACCAGTGTTTCGATATTCATTGTCTTTTCCTCTTTATTTTACCCAGATATCTGTATCCATAAGTATCGTTACGGGGCCGTCATTCTGAATGTCAACCTTCATATCAGCACCGAATGACCCGTGTTCGACTTTTCTTATACCCTCCGCCTTCAACTGCTCAATAAAATATTTATAAAGCTCTTCTGCCATCTGCGGAGGTGCGGCAGTTGTAAATGAAGGACGGTTTCCTTTCTTTATATCAGCACAAAGTGTAAACTGTGAAATAACAAGCACTTCACCGTCAATATCAAGAACAGATTTATTCATCTTGCCGTCTGCATCCTCAAAAACACGGAGCTTTGCAATTTTCGCGGCAAGTACATCTGCGTGCTGTTTTGTATCGTCAGGGCCGACTCCGAGAAGTACATTATAACCCCAACCTATTTTTCCTATCAGTTCTCCGTCAACTGTTACGCCTGACGAAGAAACACGCTGTACGACAGCTTTCATTATATATCAGTCCTTTTTATGCTCTTTCAACGTCAAGAACTCCGTTGATTTTAAGAATCTTTGCCATAACACCCTGAAGATGTTCAATTCCGTTGACTGCGAGTGTCAGTTCGATTGATGCTCTGCCGTCCTTTTTGCTCTTTGTGTTTATGCCGTAAATCATAACTCGCATATCAGCGATAACCTTTGAAATATCAGCCATCATTCCCACACGGTCAAGACAAGCAATACTGAGAGTTGCAGTAAATTCTTCCTTGACGTTGCTGTCCCAGCTCGCGCTTATCCAACGCTCGGGTTCATCAGAAAGCTCAATCACCTTAGGCACATTTGAACAGTCACGCTTGTGAATCGATACACCATGACCTCTTGTTATAAAGCCGATGATATTATCACCCGGAAGCGGACTGCAGCATTTTGAGAACTTGATAAGGCAATTATCAATTCCTTCGATAATTACGCCGTCCTTACTCTTGGAGCGTTTCTGTGCAGGTTTAGTAACCTTGATAACATCTTCCTGCTCTGCCTCGGGTTGTTTGAACATTTTGACATACTCGTCCTTGATGTGCGGCATCATCTTATTAAGAGATACACCGCCGTAGCCGATAGCAGCGTAGAAATCCTCGTCTGTTGTGAATCGCTGACGCTGTGCTATCATCGTGATGAATTTTTCATAATCATCATCATTGAGTCTGATGAAGTTACGTCTGAATTCACGTTCAACCTCAAGCTTACCCTCGAGAATATTTTCGTCGCGACGTTCTTTTTTGAACCATGAACGGATTTTGTTTCTGGCTCCACTCGTTTTTACAAACTTAAGCCAGTCTCTGCTCGGGCCCTTACCCTGCTGTGAAGAAGTTATAATCTCGACAATCTCACCTGTTTTGACCTCATAGTCAATAGGCACTATCCTTCCGTCAACCTTCGCACCTACCATTCTGTTGCCGACAGCAGAGTGAATAGCGTATGCAAAGTCAACTACGGTTGAACCTGCAGGAAGACTGATAACAGAGCCCTTCGGTGTGAATACAAAAACCTCTTCCTGAACAAGGTCGGTTTTGATTGTATTAACA
Source organism: Acutalibacteraceae bacterium (assembly GCA_036309125.1). Lineage (GTDB taxonomy): Bacteria > Bacillota > Clostridia > Oscillospirales > Acutalibacteraceae > CAG-488. Next base: position 27,046 of record JAXJUJ010000183.1, read on the forward strand.
ATATCCTCGGGATTTTCAGAAACCGTCTGTGACTCGAGAAGCTGTCTTATCCACGAAAACTTCTCTTCAAACTTATGCTTACCATTTATGCCGAGCTTGTATTTCCAATGGGCAGCAACACCGTACTCAGCAGTCTGATGCATTTCCCATGTTCTGATCTGCACTTCAAAAGGAATTCCGCCTTCGCCTACAACCGTAGTGTGAAGTGACTGATACATATTAGCTTTCGGCGTCGAGATATAGTCCTTGAATCTGCCCGGAATTGATTTGAACATATCGTGGATAATACCAAGGCAGTTATAACAGTCAATTACATCGTCGACAATGATTCTGACTGCATATATATCATAAATCTCATCAAAATCCTTGCCCTGCATATACATCTTACGGTAAATACCGTGAGCGCTCTTCACGCGTCCCGTGATACTGCAGTTAGGCACAACCTGCTTTATGCGGTCATTGATTTTTTTCTGAATATTATCAAGGTATTCCTTGCGTTTCGTCTGCTGCTGTTCAAGCAAAGTCTGAATTTCCTTATATGCAACAGGATCAAGGTAACTGATCGCAAGGTCTTCAAGCTCCTCCTTGACACCTCTGATACCGAGTCTGTGCGCAATAGGAGCATAAATTTCAAGTGTTTCCTGAGCTTTTTCACGTCTTTTATGTGGTCTCATAAAAGCAAGTGTTCTCATATTATGAATACGGTCTGCAAGCTTGATGATTATGACTCTGATGTCCTGAGACATAGCCATAAGCATCTTTCTTACATTTTCCGCCTGCTGTTCCTCCTTAGTGAAAAGTGGTACTTTACCGAGCTTGGTAACACCTTCTACAAGCTCAGCCACATCCTCTCCGAAGTCTTTTTTCACATCTTCCTTGGTAAGCTCCGTGTCTTCAACAACATCGTGCAAAAGTGCAGCAATCATAGACTCGCTGTCCATGCCAAGCTCATAAAGAATCTTAGCAACCTGAACAGGATGAATGATATACGGCTCGCCCGATCGACGGAATTGTCCCTCGTGAGCTTCTCTCGCAATATCATAAGCCTTCTTTATATATTCGATATCCTCTTTGTCCATCGTTTCGCTGACAGCACAAATCAAATCCTCAAACAAACCGTCTGCGGATTTTTCACTTTTCTGCGACTCCAGTGTGGCTTCATCGATATAATCTTCAGCATGAGTATGAGTATCAGTATTCAGATTTTCATTAAGAATTTTTTCTTCAGACATTGTTCTTACCCTTTACTTATTACTCTTTAATTCTTTTAAGAACAGGTGCATCGTTAAGATTCACCTTAATATTTTCCTGCGGCAATGTGAAGTTTCCGTCACCGTCACGAACAAGTGTGCCAAGCTCAGAAAGAGCCTCAACAGCGACACAAACCTTGGCATAATCTTCTGCTTTAAGACCTAATCTTTTGCAAAGAATTTCATTATCGTAGCGCCATTTACCTTTACTTCTGATAAATTTATATACACGAGCGATAAAATCACGGTCAGGCAAAGCTGAAATGTGCCCCGTGTTTCTTCCGCTCATAATATCATCAAATCTGCCTATTTCTTCAAAAAGAATATTATCATCCATATCGTGAAGCTTGATATTTCTGACTAATATATTAAGCCTTATCTGACCGAGATATTCATTCGGTTCAAATGTTGCAGCTACATCAACCACATCTCCCGCTATATACGGGAAATCAAGCTGTGTCATTCTGAAAAGAACTGCGCTCAGAGTTGTTTCTCCCCTTCTGAAAGTCAGACGCAGATGTTTACCTGAGCCTATGGGGGTTATATCTGTCAATGTCATATTGTAAAGACCGAAAATGGGCTGCGGATTTCCTGCACCGAACGGTTCAAGAGAATCTATAACATCAAGCAGCTCTGCATTGACACAGGACGGATTAATTTTAAAATCGATATTCTGAACAGGATAAAAAGCTTCCACTCCGTCAGCATAGCTGTTGATAGCTCGTCTTAAATCAGGAATTTTTTCAATATCCAAGCCAAGACCTGCCGCCAGAGTATGTCCGCCGTAGTGATCAAGCACATCTTCACAAGCGCATAAGGCATCATAAAGACTGAAGCCTTCAACACTTCTGCCTGAACCCTTTGCGGTATTATCATCGCTTTCGGTTATGACTATCGTCGGCTTTCCGTATTTTTCAACAAGACGTGATGCAACAATTCCTATCACACCGTCGTGCCAGTTTTCACCGCTGACAACGAGAACGCGGTCATATTTCCAACTCGGGTTTGCATCAATAATTTCAACAGCCTGATTGAGTATCTCCTGCTCCGTCTGCTGACGTGAAACATTGTCCTCGTTTATTTCTGTTGCGAGTGCTGTCGCTTCGTCATAGTCATCGCTCAGCAAAAGTCTTATCGCTCTGTCTGCAGTACCTATTCTGCCTGCCGCATTTATCCTTGGTGCTATACCGAAGGCAACCGTACCTGATTTGATAGTCTTTCCTTCAAGCCCTGCCGCCTCCGTCAAAGCCTGAATGCCCACTCTGTCAGAATCATTTATAAGCTGAGTTCCTCTTCTGACAATGCTTCTGTTTTCGCCCTTGAGCGGCATAACATCGGCAACAGTACCGATTGTTACAAGGTCAAGGAAGGATTCAGTAACCTCGTTTTCTTCGCCTTCGAGAGCACATATTAATTTATATGCAACGCCTACACCTGCATAGTCCTTGAAATCAAGTATACAGTCCTCCCTGTGCGGGTCAACAACTGCAACAGCATCAGGAATAACATCTGAAGGCAGATGATGGTCAGTTACGATCAGATCCATTTCAAGCTGACGTATGTACTCAGCTTCTTCAACTGCACTGATACCGTTATCTACAGTTATGATAAGCTTCGCGCCCATACGGCTGATATTATCGATCGCACTGTAGTTAAGACCGTATCCCTCAGTATGCCTGTTCGGTACAGCAAAAACAACATCTGCACCCTGCATTTCAAGATAAGAATAGAGAAGTGCCGTTGCAGTAACACCGTCTGCATCATAGTCACCGTAAACAGCTATACGCTCAAAATTATCAAGTGCGGTTTTTATTCTTTTTACCGCCTTATACATATCGGGAAAATCAAACGGATCTGCAGGTACAGATTCGTTGATTCCAAAAAATTCTTCAGCATCTTCAATGTTTTTAATACCACGTGCCGAAGCTATAAGAGCAGCAAACGGGCTGAGATTCAGCTCTTCGGCAATAAGAGTTGCGACTTCTTTATCGCAGTTATTGACTATCCACTTTTTTCTGCTCATTATGCCACTCCTTTCTAAGCAAAGTTGTTGCTCAACAACTTTGCAGTGAAATCCGACCAAGGTCGGGTGAAATATTGCTGTCGCAATATGAAATATCGTCTTTGCCGATGTGAAATTTGCCATCCGGCAAAAGTTAAGGGTCTGCGACGCTGTTTTAATGTATCAATTAAAAACTTCTTCTGAACACATTAAATTTATTTATCGTAAATTTCTTCAAGCTGCTTCACCGTATTCGAAACATCGAAGAGCTTTGCTTTTTCTTCGTCTTTTTTCGGCACAGGAGCTTCGAGAACACGATTGATTTCCTCTGCCCATTCTTTTGCACTTTTTTCAAGAGAAAAATAATTCACAAGACCTATATCCGCTGTTTTTGTCACAACATCAGAAACAACACACTTAAGTCCTGCCGCCTGTGCTTCAACAAGTGAAAACGGAAGCCCCTCAAAGAGTGAGGGCATTAAAAACACATCGCAACAGTTAAGAAGCTGCGGCACATCCGTTCTTATGCCAACCATAGCCACGTTTTCTTCCAGGTCAAAAGTTTTGATTTTTTCTTCAAACATTTCGGCAAGGTCGCCGTCACCTGCCCAGATATAGAGAAAATCGTTTCTGATCGATTTTAATTCCTTTGCAATTTCAAGTGCAAACTCAGGATTTTTCTGTGTTGAAATTCTGCCTACGCTTATCAGTCTGACCTTTTCGTCACCGGTAAAATCAAGACCCTCAGCATATTCATCCCTGTCAAAATCATCAGACATACTGAAATTTTCAGTACGGATTCCGTTGTATATAAGCTCATACTTCCGCGAACCGAAGAAGTAACTTCCCGCAACATCTGAGCAAGCAACAAAATCCGTTGATGATGAAATAATAAGCTTTTTCATCACAGTGCAATATGTCTTCTGCACCATTTTTTTCAAAAAGGCAAGTAAACCGTTCGGATTATACTGGCTTTTCGAGTTGTGCGCATGACAGATACGTACAGGAACCCCTGATTTTTTCGCAAAATGCAACGGTATACCGTTAAGCAGATCCATATTTGCATGAATTATATCAAACTTGCCTTTTTTAAGAAATTTCTTTATTCTCATAAAATAGGCGAATTTTTTAAAGATTGAATCAAGGTCGCCCATACGTACAACCTTCACGCCCATATCAAGAACCTTCTGCTCGTGGAGGCTGTCCGCTCCCTCATCAATAGCAACCACTACAGTTACATCATATTTTGTTTTATCGAGTTTTTCGAGAACATTTACAAGAAAGGTTTCTATTCCGTTGGCGCCGAGACCGTGCGAGAAATAGACAATCTTTTTCAAAATGAACAACTCCTGTCATTATTATGCTTCGTGACGCTTTGCTACTTCGTCGAGAATTTTCTGTTTGTATTCGCCGTGGATTTTAAACTTAGTTGAGAAAATTACAAGTGAAATGAGCATCATTACAGGAGGTACGATAAACATCATAAACGAAATCGCACCCTTAGCTGACTCAGTAACGATAGCTGTATCAGCATTCTGTCCGCTGAAGTCATAATTTGTGATAGCGAACGAAGCGTACATAATGATACTCTGCATTGTGTAAGCCATCTTCTGAAGGAAGCCCTTCATTGAGAATGTAAGACTCTGGTTTCTCTTGCCGAGCTTGAATTCACCATAGTCAACACAGTCTGCAAGCATAACAGTCTGATTGACAAACATACTTGCTGTACCGAGAGATGTTACGATATAGCAAAGTCCGAGAGCAACTACGTTACCTCCGAAGCCATAGCCGATAATCGCCATACCTGTGTAACCTGCTGCAGCCATAAGAAGAGAAAGCTTATAAATCGAACGGTTGTTCATAAACTTTGAGCAGATCGGCACAACGAGAATACCGAGAACTGAGCCGACTGTACCCATAAGATTGAAGGTTGACTGCTTTGCAAGGCCTCCGCCGACTTCTTCAAAGTAGAATGCACTGATACCTGAAGTCATATAGAAGCCTGCGTTTGAGATCATCGCAAAAAGCATAAAGATGAGAAGCTGATCATTCTGCTTTATTACGCTGATTGCATTTTTAAATGAGAATTTTTCATCGTTGTGAATAACATTCTTCTCTTTCGTGACAGCAACGCATATCAAAGCAAAAACAACGAGAAGAACAGCTGCGATAATTGACCATTTTCCGAAGCCTTCTTTAAGAACATCCTGCGGAAGCTTGTCGAGGACATCCTTGGCTGCACCTGCAAGAAGCGGAATCATAATCGGAGTGAGAATCAAAATAATTCCCTGACCGAGACCTGAGAAAGCACGTGCAACTGTTGAGATAAGGTTTCTGTCCTTTTCGCCTGATGCCATTGACGGGATCATTGACCAGTACGGAATATCAGCAAGAGTATTTGTCATACCCCAGAGGACATAGAATACTGCAACGTAAACCATCATCCATACAGAGCCTGTCTGAATACCGGGATTATTGAAAAGTAAACCTAAAACAACAGCATTCAGAATAGCGCCTCTGAGAATCCACGGACGGTATTTACCCATTTTACTGTTGCATCGGTCAACAAGTGAACCCATCATCGGGTCATTGATACCGTCCCAGAGTCTTGCAAGCGGTGTGATGATAAGAAGAAACCATGGGCTTATTCCGAGCACCTTTGCAAGATAAATTGAAAGATAAGAGTAAAACATACCGTAGCTCAGGTCAAGTCCTATCGCACCTACACCATAGCCTACGCCGTTTTTGAGCAATTTCAAGTTCATTTATAATTCTCCTGCTTTCTTTTAGCAATAGATAAGTGTATTTTACCACAAAACGAAAAATAGTACAATAGAAAAAATGGTACTCTGAAAGATTTTCAGAGTACCATTCCATTTCGGGATTATTTAATTATTTGATAATACCAACTGAAATCTGAAGAACGATAAGTGCATCAGATGAGTTAATCTTTGTATCGCCGTTTGCATCAGCATTGAACAAGCCCTGCGGTGCGATATAAACATCCTTACCAACAGCTGTCTGAAGGATAAGAAGTGCGTCAGAAGAATTTACCTTTGTATCAAGGTTAACATCAGGTACTACCTTATCTGCAACTGTATTGAGGTCATATGACTTACCACAGATGCTGCAGACTCTGTGCTTGATACCTGTTGACTTATATGTCGGGCGCTTGTCGTATACCCATTCACCTGACGGATGACCCTTAGCCTTGATAACTTCCTGATATACATGTCCGCAGTGATTACACTTACAGTTGTAAATGCCGTCTACAGTACAAGTTGCCTTCTGAGCAACAGTCTTTTTAACAGAAGCGTGCTCACAGAAAATTTCAAAATCAAGAACATAGCCTTCGCCGTAAGCATCCTTGGACACTACATAAACCTTAGCCTTACCGATTCTTACATTATCCACATAAACTACTTCGTAGTCAACACCTTCAACCACTGCTTCACCGTTATCAAGTGTTACTGAAACTGCAGGAGTGATAGGAGCACCTGTGTATTCAACCTTCTCAGTAATGCTTGAAACCTTACCGAGAGAAAGGTCTTTTACAATTTTGATTGTTGACTCAGAATACTCAGTATCAATGAGATTCTTAAGATATGTATTACCTTCTACTGTAGTAAACTCAACACCCTTACCTCCGTTACACATACCGAAAGCACCGCTGCCGATAGATGTTGTGTTCTTTGAAATCTTAATTTTGTTGAGTGAGATACAGTTGTAGAAAGCTGTGTTTCCGATCTTTGTAACGCAGAACGGGATTTCAACCTCTTCGATGAAGTAGCAGGAATAGAAGGTGTTCTTCTTGATTTCCTTAAGACCGAGAGGAAGCTTGATGCTTTCAAGAGCTGTACAGTTGAAGAATGCTGACTCGCCGATAGTTTCGACTGAATCAGGGATTTTAACTGACTTGAGCTTTGTACAAGCATAGAATGCACTGTCACCGATTGACTGAAGATGCTCAGGAAGCTGAATATTTACAAGCTCACCGTGGTTATAGAAAACCTGCTTGTCAATTCCAAGTACAGGAAGACCTTCATGGTATGAAGGAACTGTAAGATCAGCTACTGTAGCACAGTTATACTTTGTGATGATGTAGCCTGTCTTGTCACTATTGAGCTTATATTCAAAGTCTTTTGCTGAATCACGTACGATTTCAACAGTTGCATTCTCAACCGAGATCTGTGATGTGATATCAACGTAGCCTGAGTTAGCCGCATTCTTAACAGCAAGATCAATGTTAGTCGGACCGTTTACAGCTGTAGCTCTTACCTTGAAAGTAACAACAGCAAAAACGCCTACAAAAGAATAGTTATTACTACCTGCAATAGACCACTGGATCTTACCCTTGGTTTTTGTACCCTCAGAATAAACGCTACCATTCTGCTGAGCTTCAATTGCCTTCTTGAGAGCTACACCCTTTTCAAGACTGACGAAGTCAATTTTTGTAGCGTCATAAGTGAGCTCCATATCAAGTGCTGCTGCTTTATCACATACATTCGGGAAATAAACAGTAGCCTTGATTGTCTCTCCCTGAAGAGCACTTTCCTTGTCAACAGAAACCTTGATAGTTGCTGACGCAGCTGACACTGAGAAAGCAAAAGTACTGAGCACGAGAACAAGAGCGAGCGCAAAAGAAATAAGTCTTTTTGTAAACTTTTTCATTTTATCACCTTTCCTTCAAAAGATTTGTTATAGTGAATTCGCTTTGTATACATATTACATTCTATATTATTTATCTCAAAAAGTCAATTGCAAATAAAAAAGACTTTGCTAAAAGCAGTAATATTTCTTAAATATAAAAAAATCTTATTGATTTAATCTGCTTTTTTCATTATACTTTAATCTAAAGAAGACAAAAGGAGAGTTTTTATGGCTCAGAAGAATTACAATAAACTCATCAGAATTCTGCAGATAGTTTCGGGAATTTTTATGCTTGTAATGGTTGTTTTATGCATTTATCTGACCAAGGCACACGACATCAAAGTAACAAATATACCTGAAATCGCTGAAAAGATCACAGGCGGTACACTTGTTATTTCGATAGGTTTTATCGTGTTCTCCGTTGTAAAATCATTTGCACTTGTTTTTCCGCCTGCAGTTGTTTTTTCCGTTTGTGCTTATGTTATTCCCAATGTGTGGATTGCTCTTCTTGTAAATATTATTTCTGTATTTTTAAGTCTTTCTATCCCGTACGCTCTCGGCAGATTTACAGGAGCAGGTATGGTTGATACTCTCAAGAAAAAGTTCAAAGCAATCAAAAAGATTGACGACTTTGCAGGTGCAAACGAAACAGAAATGACATTCGCAATCAAGCTTTCGGGACTCCTCCCCGGTGACCTTTCAAGCCTTCTTTTCGGTGCTATGGGTATTTCCTATAAAAAATATATGATAGGATCATTCCTCGGTACACTTCCGCTTGCAATTGTTTACACATTTTTCGGCTATGCACTCAAAAACGTCGGTGAACAGCCGTGGGTTGTTGCAATCCCTGTGGTCGTAATTATCGTCTTCACTCTCATCGCAGGAGCAATAACCAAAAAGCTCATTGCTAAAACAAAGGCCGCGAAAGAGAATTTTTAAAACTGTAAGAAAAAATATAGCGGAGCTAAAAATGCTCCGCTATATTTTTTTGTTTGCAGTTCAATTTAGCAACAATTATATAAATCGGAAATTATCGACGTATTAAAACTCAGATAATAAATAAGAGATAATAACGAATAGATAACAATACAAACAGCGCTCGAATATTTCTCAAACACTATTATCTGTTATTTATTCACTATTATCTCTTATCTTAGCCTCATAAGAGGCGCTGTCTGGCCCGCCCGAAGGGATTCGAACCCCCGGTCTTCAGAATCGGAATCTGCTGCATTATCCAGCTATGCTACGGACGGGTATTGTTTGCTAATTATATCACAACGCAGACACAACATCAATATTTTTCTGTCGAAAACATTCTCTATCGTATGATAAAAAGAAAAATGGTCAAATGTGCGTTATATTGCGTTTCAGGCAGTGTCAATACTTCGTCCTGAGCGTAATAATTATTATTTTCCCGATGAGATTATTTTTCTCAACGTACTTTTATTTCATTTTATTTTGTGGTATACTAAATTAAATATTGCAAATTTGTATTAAGGTTGTGTATTTATGCATTTTGAAAACATAGCTGACGGCGTACGTCTTTGTGCGCAAAGCACAGATAAATTCAAGACCTGCCGTATCAATATCAGTATGGCTATGCCTCTTGATTCCGATGCGTCAGCAAGGGCAATTCTCCCCTTCATTCTTCAGAGAAGATGTGCAAAATATCCCGATTACATCGCACTCAACCGTGAGCTTGACGAGCTTTACGGTGCATCAGTTTCCGCAGGTGTATTAAAGCGTGGCGAGTCGCAGATTCTTTCATTCAATCTCACTGCCATTGATGACCGTTTTGCACTCGGTGGCGATACTGTTGCACTCGAGTGTGCCCAGCTTCTCACAGATATGATTTTCGACCCGCTTACTGACGGCGAAAGCTTCCCTGCAGATATCATTGAGCAGGAGAAGCGACTTCTCATTGAGGCTATCGAAAACGAAATGAACGATAAACGCAGATATGCACTTATGCGTTGCGAAGAAATAATGTTCAAGGACGAGGCTTACTCAATCAACCGCCTCGGCACTGTCGAAAAAGTCAAGGAGCTTTCTCCCGAGGAGATTTATTCTGCCTGGAAAGAAGTGCTTTGCAAAGCAATCATTCAGATTACTATGGTAGGCAGTATGGATGTAAGTCCTGTTGCTGATATGCTTAAAGGGCGCTTCAACACTATCAGAAGAGAGCCTGTTGAAATCAACACTGTTTTCGCAAACGAAGTAAATCAGCCTGAATACATCTGCGAGGAAATGCCTATCAAGCAGGGCAAGCTCGTTATGGGATTCCGTACAGGTATGGCTGACGAATATGACAATTCCGTACCTATGCGAATTGCAGTCGACATCTTCGGTGGCGGCACTTACTCAAAGCTTTTCTCCGTCGTCCGTGAAAAAATGAGCCTTTGCTACTACTGCTCAGCAGCATTTTTCTCTTCAAAGGGTATCGTTATGGTACAAAGCGGAATTGAAGATGCGAACGAAGAAAAAGCAAAAAGCGAAATTCTCAATCAGTTATCACTTGTTGCTGCAGGTGATTTTTCTGACGATGATTTCTCATCATCACTCAAAAGTATAACTGACTCCATTATCAGTAATAACGACACACCTGAATCAATCTGCGCGTGGTATGCATCACAGATTTTCAGAGAATCACTCAAAACCCCTGAGGCTTACGTTGAAGAAATCAACGAAGTTGAAAAATCTCAGGTTATCGACTGTGCAAAGACAATCGTTCTCGATACAGTGTTTATGTTAAAATCCAACGGGGAGGTCTGCGACGATGAAGATTAATGAAATCAGAAACGATCTGCTTAACGAGATGTATTATGACATCGACCACCCGTCAGGCCTTAAAATTCTTATTATGCCCAAAGCAGGCTATGCAAGTACTTACGCAATTTTTGCAACCAAGTACGGCTCAATCGACACGATGATTGAAATGAAGGACGGTTCTTTCAGGGAAATTCCCGAAGGCACTGCGCACTTCCTTGAGCATAAGCTTTTCGAAAGTGAAGACCTTGATGCTTTTGAAAGATTTGCAAAAACAGGTGCATCTGCAAACGCTTACACAAGCTTTGACAGAACAGGTTACCTTTTCTCCTGCTCAGGCAACTTCAAAGAAAATCTTGAAATCCTTCTCGACTTTGTTCAGAATCCTTATTTCACTCAGGCAACCGTTGAGAAAGAGCAGGGCATCATCGGTCAGGAAATCGATATGTACAAGGACATTCCCGACTGGGAGGTTATGTTCAACTGTCTTCGCAATATGTATCACAATCTGCCCGTAAGAATTGACATTGCAGGTACTCAGGAGTCAATTGCACAGATTACTGCAGATATGCTCTACGACTGCTACAATAATTTCTATAATCTCAACAATATGGTACTTGCCATCGCAGGTAACACAACTGTTGATGAAGTGCTCGAGGTTGCCGACAAGGTACTGAAGCCTGTTGAAGGAAAAATGGCACAGAGAAAAATCATTGAAGAGCCCAAAGAAGTCAAGGCTGATTACTGTGAGAAAAAGCTCTCTGTTGCAACTCCTCAGTTTATGCTCGGCTTCAAAGAGGAATGGGACACACCTGAAAGAACGGCTAAAGAGGAAATCACAATGGAAATCCTCCTTGATATGATTTCAGGTCCGTCAACAGATCTTTACAGACGTCTTTTTGACGCCAATCTCATCAACAACAGCTTCGGCTTTGAATATTTCACAGGCTTCGGCTATTCCTGTGTACTCTTTGCAGGAGAAAGCAATGACCCGAAGGCTGTAAGCGAAGAAATCAAAAAAGAAATCAGACACTTCCGTGAAAACGGATTTGACGAAAAGGTCTTCGAACGTACCCAGAAAAAGCTTTACGGCAGAATGATTATGGGTATGAACGACGTTGACGGTCTTGCAAACAATATGGCTGTTTCATACTTTGCAGACGAAAATGTTTTCACAGATTTCGAAACTTATAAGACAGTTACTGTAGAAGATGTCAGAGAGCTTCTCAATAAAACTCTTGACGAAAACTACAGTACTCTTTCAGTAATTTTACCAAACAATTGAGGTGACACGTATGTACGAATCAACAGAAGTTTTTTTTAACGGACTTTCACAAAGCTTCAATGTTTCACCGATACTCGCTGAGTTCTCGCTTTTCGGCAATAATTTCACTATCCGCTGGTACGGTGCAATCATCGCATTCGGCTTTTTACTCGCAGTCCTCTTCGGTGGAAGAATGGCTTACAAATGGAAGATAAACCTTGATAAGATGCTTGACGTACTCATTTACGGTACAATCTTCGGCATCATCGGTGCAAGATTATACTATTGTATCTTCAAATGGGACATTTATAAAGACAATCCTCTCGATATTTTCGCTGTATGGGAAGGCGGACTCGCGATCTACGGTGGCATCATCGGTGGACTTGCAGCTGCATTTGTTGTCTGCAAGGTACGTAAGATGAATTTCTGGAATCTCCTTGATATGGCTTCAATGAGCCTTCTTATCGGTCAGGGTATCGGCCGTTGGGGCAACTTTGCCAATCAGGAAGCCTTCGGCACAAACACCGATCTGCCCTGGGGTATGTGGAGCAGTAAAACTGCTTCTTACATAATCGGCCATCAGGCAGAATTTGAAGCTAACGGAATTACTATGGATCCGAATAAGTTTGTTCACCCTACATTCCTTTATGAGTCAATCTGGTGCCTTCTCGGCTTCTTTGTGCTTTATATGATATGTCAGAAATTCCGTAAATTCAGCGGTCAGATTTTCCTTTGCTACGGTGTCTGGTACGGACTTGAAAGAGCTGTTGTAGAAGGTCTTCGCACAGACAGCCTTTACATAACAGGCACTACATTGCGTGTTTCTCAGGTACTTTCAGCTGCACTTGCACTTGCTTGTTTCATCGCTCTTATTGTACTTCTTCGTAAATATATAAAGAACCCCAAGCCTATCGACGGCATTGATTTCTTCCTTGAAGAAGAGCTCAGAAAAGAAGCTGAAGCAAGAGGAGAAATCATCGAAACCAAAAAATCAAAGCTTTTTAAGAAGAAAACAAAATCAGAAGTAACAGAACCCGAAAGCGAGGAGAAACAGGATGTATAAATTAATCAGTGGTAAGGAAGTTTCCGAATCAGTAAAGCTCCGTGTTGCAGATGAAGTAAAAGCTCTCAAGGCAGACGGTATTGAACCTTGTCTTGCGGTTATCCTTGTTGGTGATGATCCCGCTTCAAGAGTTTACGTTAACAACAAAAAGAAGGCTTGTGAATTCTGCGGAATCCGTTCACTCGAATATGTTCTTCCTGCAGAAACAACAGAAGAAGAGCTGATTGCCCTTGTAAAAAAACTCAACGATGACAAATCAGTAAACGGCATACTCTGTCAGCTTCCCCTTCCGAAGCATCTTGACGAGAAAAAGGTGCTCAATCTCATCAAGCCTGAAAAAGACGTCGATGCATTCCACCCCGAAAACGTCGGACACATTATGATCGGTGACTTTAATTTTCTCCCCTGTACACCGGCAGGAATTATGGAAATGTTCCGTTTTGAAAACATTGACCTTGACGGTAAAAACTGCGTTGTAATCGGCAGAAGCAACATCGTAGGCAAGCCTATGGCAATGCTTATGCTCAAAGAAAATGCAACCGTTACGATCTGCCACTCACGTACAAAGAATCTCAAAGAAATCGTTGCAGGTGCTGATGTAATTGTTGCGGCAGTCGGCAGACCGAATTTCGTAACGGCAGATATGGTCAAGGACGGTGCGGTTATCATCGATGTAGGCATCAACAGAATGGATGACGGAAAGCTCTGCGGTGACGTTGATTTCGAAGCTTGTAAGGAAAAGGCAAGCTACATCACTCCTGTGCCCGGTGGCGTAGGTCCGATGACAATAGCGACGCTGATGCAGAACACAATCACGGCAACAAGAATTCAGAACAAATAACTATTGACAAAGGTTGACTTGTGTGATATAATTCGAAATACCGCATATTACGGGCGTCGCAATTGCGACATTAAGTGATTTATCCGCCCCAGGTAGCGAGTCCATAATAAAGGAAGGTTAGTTAGAATGTACGCAATCATCGTTACAGGCGGCAAGCAGTACAAGGTTGAAGCAGGAGATACTCTCTTCATCGAGAAGCTTGACGTTGAGGCTGACAGCGAAGTTGTTTTTGACAAGGTAGTAGCTGTTGGTAAGGAAGATGGCATTGTTGTAGGCGCTCCTTATGTTGACGGCGCAACAGTAACAGCAAAGGCTATCAAGAATGGTAAGGCTAAGAAGGTAACAGTATTTACTTACAAGCCGAAGAAGAACGAGAAGCGCAAGAAGGGTCACAGACAGCCCTACACTAAGGTTGAAATTTCTGCAATCAACGCATAATTATTGCTATGATTAAAGCAAGATTTTTCACCGAGGAAAACCTTATCTGCGGTTATGAAATCAGCGGACATTCAGGTTCGGCAGAATCGGGACAGGACATAATATGTGCCTTCGTTTCGTCGGCAGCCTATATGGCAGCCAATACCCTGTCTGAAATCGTCGGTTGTGAAATCACGGCAGAGGTTGACGACGGATATATGCTTATCCGTGTCACATCAGAGGTATCCGAAGCGCAGCAAATTCTTGAAGGCCTTAGACTTCATCTCAGAAGTCTGGCTGGGGATTACCCCGACAACATTAAAGTTATTTAACATGGAGGTGCCAAAATGCTTAAGTTAAACATTCAGCTTTTCGCTCATAAGAAAGGTATGGGTTCTACTCGTAACGGACGTGACTCTGAGTCAAAGAGACTTGGTGCAAAGCGTGCTGACGGACAGTTCGTTCTCGCAGGCAACATCCTTTACAAGCAGCGTGGAACACACATCCATCCGGGCAACAACGTTGGCAGAGGCAAGGACGACTCTCTCTTCGCTCTTATCGACGGTACAGTTAAGTTTGAGCGTATGGGTAAGGACCGCAAAAAGGTCAGCGTATATCCCGTTGAGCAGTAATCTTTATTAAAAAAGAAACCGTGAGGAAAATTCCTCACGGTTTTTCTTTTTGCGTTATAATCTATTTTTTAATTAAATATACCAGATCCATCCGAAGAGGAAAATGATAATGAGCCATTCAAAGAAGGTGTATGTTTCCTGTTCCGGCGTATCAGTCACTTCGATCGATATTTCTTTAACTTCGTAAACTTCCTCGGTATTTGAATCCATCAACGAAACCTTAATTGTTGTTTTTCCCGGATTATTTCCTGTGATTTTTAATTTGCAAGTATTTCCTTCCCATCCATCATACCATTCACTACTGCACACATTATCGTCTGAAATACTGTATCTGAATTTTAACTTTCCTTCGTAATTATTCCGATACAGCGTAAATGTAACATCTGCATAGTCACCTTTTTCTATTACAACACTTTCAGAAGATAATTCAAAATAAGGAGTAGTGTCGATTTTTTTCCATACAGCGTAGAGGGTATCGTCTGATTTAAGGCTTACATAGGCACCGGCACTAAAATCAGCAGAAGTTGCAGAACTGCTTGTTGCCCAACCAAGGAAAGTGTAGCCACTGCGTGTAGGGATTACAGAAGTGAGATTTGTGTAAGCCTTGCTTTCCCAGACAGCATAAAGAGTAACGTTTGATGTAGGCTTGTATGAAGCACCGCAAGCGTAGGAAGCACTTGTAGAGGAGCTGCTTGTCGACCAGCCAAGGCAATCAAAGTAAGCTTTAGTTGCTGACGGAGCGTTTGAACCGCCGTTTGCATTATAAGTTATAGTTACATATTTCGTGGGTGTCGGAAGTGTAGTTGATTTTCCTGATGTTACACTTGCACTTGACGGTGATACACTACCACCGTTAGCGTTGTAACCAACAGTATACGAAGATGAATACGTCGATGAACTAAATTTTATCGAATACTCATGTTCAGTAGTAGCATCATAATATGTAGTAATCTTGACATAATATGTTCCAGACGACAGTGACATATTATTAATTAATGAATAAGATTCACTATCTGTACCATAGATTCTTTTATATGCAACTTCATTATATGCTCCGCCTGAGTAGTTGTAAACATATACATTCCAATACACACTAGAATTGTTTGTGTAAATATGGTTAAATTTAAACGAAACTATTGCACTTGTTGAAAGAGAAAGTTTATAAAAATCGCTATCACCATCATCGTTCATAAAAGCGAAATACTCATTGTTAAGTGTTATAGGTGTAGCTGTGGCGTAGGAATTGTTTATTTCTTTTTCATAATATTCATTTTTCTGAAAACTGTTTGTTATAGAGTATTCGCAATCACTTGTAGCATCATAATATGTAGTAACTTTCACATAATATACACCTGACGAAACCGCACCGATAGCCGGAAAATCAATCGATTCATTGCTGCTACCATAAATTCTTTTATAAGAAAGTTCTGTATAATTTCCATCCACATATCTGTACAGATAAACATTCCAATATACATTTGAGTTGTCAACATATGTGTGATTGAAGGTAAGTTTAAGCTTTCCGTTTGATGAAGTAGTTACCTTGTAAAAATCACTATCACCGGAACTATTCATATAAGCACTATACTTGCAGTTGAGATTCATAACTGTTGCAGTGGCAAAAGAATTATTAAATTCTTTTTCATAATAGTTAGTAGAACTGAAAGTGTTGCTTATACTGTAATTATATTTTGTTGTAGCATCATAATATGTACTGATTTTTATATAATATGTTCCTGATGAAACAGCACCTATCATAGGAAAGTCGATACTTTCACTACTTGTACCATAGACTCTTTTATTAGACAATTCTTTCAATTGACCATCTGCATAGTGATAAAGGTACACATTCCAATATACACTTGAGTTATCAACATAAGTATGATTGAAACTTACAGCAAGCTTACCCGCTGAAGATGCCGTTATCTTATAGAAATCGACATCATTTGAAGTACCCATCGCTCCAATTATTGTACTGTTTAACCCTAACACATCCGCAGTTGAATTTGTGTTGTTTGATTCTGATTCATAATTTGCAGCCGATGCCGAAACCATAAAAGCAGAAAACAACATCAATACTACTAAAATAACAGACATTACCTGTTTCATAAGAATCCTCCTTTTAAATAATGCAATCACCATCCCTCTCTTGTTTCACACCTCTTTTCTTGCCCAACATAGGAATTTATAGTAATTGCATCGTTTGCACAAATTATAGGTCAATTTCACCCTAATGTCAATAGGTCAATTTGTCATAATATTATTGAGGTGATATTATGGCTGACTCACGTTTAAAGCAATTGCGAAAAGAAAAAGAATATACTCAGGTAAAAATGCAATTACTGACAGGAATAGACCAAAGTGACTATTCTAAAATTGAAAACGGAAAAAGGTATTATACTTTTGAGCAATGTAAAAAGATTGCAACAGCTTTGGGAACAAGTATGGACTACCTTGCAGATCTAACAGATGTTATTGAACCATATCCAAGAAAAAATACATGAAAAAAGAGCCAACCCTTACGGATTGGCTCTTAAAATTTACCTTACGGTTGATTACATCATGCTTGCGACTTCTGCTGCGAAATCGTCAACCTTCTTCTCGATGCCTTCGCCCTTTGCAAAACGAACAAAGCTTGTAAGCTTGATGTCTGCGCCGAGTGCCTTAGCAACTGAGTTGATGTAGCCGTTTACGTCACCCTCGAAGAGGTCTGAACGAACAAATGGCTGCTCAAGGAGACAAACTTCCTTGATCTGCTTTGAAAGACGGCCCTGTACAAGACCTGCGAAGATCTTGTTGTCAGCAATCTCAGACTTGTGTGAAACTGCGATTTCTGCAAGAGTAGCCATAGCTTCCTTTGAAATGAAGTTCGGGAAGTTCTTTCTCTGCTTCTGATCAAGACCCTTATAGATCTCTGCGTCCTCATTGCTCCACTTCTTGTCATTGATAGCTTCATCAATGAGGCTGTTGAGGATAGGAACGGGAAGTGATTCGGGCTTGTTGAGAGCGCTGTCAACTGTGATTGACTGCATCTTAGCAAGTTCTTCAGCTGAGATATCAGCCTTGCCAAGGTACTCAGGGCTCATAGCTGCGATCTGCATTGCTACGTTCTTACCCATTGCAACGAACTCGTCGTTAGCAGCTGTAGCATCGTCAACGTCAAATGCTGCAAGAACACCAACTGAACCACCAGCGTGGATGTATGATACAGTGTGGCCTTCAACAAGAGCAAATCTACGGACTTTCATATTTTCACGAAGAGCAAGGAATACTTCCTGAACCTCTTCTTCAACTGTCTTATCTGAGTCAACTGCCTTTGTAGCAAGAAGAGCATCAACATCAGCGGGCTTTGCAGCAACAACAGTCTTAACAACCTTAGCTGCAAGCTCTACGAACGGAGCACCCTTAGCAACGAAGTCTGTTTCACAGTTGATTTCAACAAGAGCACCTGCATTAGCATCGTTGTATGCTGCAACAACGCCTTCAGCAGCAACACGGCTTGCCTTCTTAGCAGCAGAAGCAAGACCCTTTTCTCTAAGAATATCAATAGCCTTGTCGATGTCGCCATCTGTTTCAACAAGAGCCTTCTTACAATCCATCATACCAACGCCTGTCTTCTCACGAAGAGCCTGAACGTCTTTAGCTGTAAATGCCATTTTAATTTCCTCCAATCGAAAATCTTTAATTTGGAATAAGTCCGCACATTTTGCACGGACTTATTGTATAACTTAATTATTCAGCAACTGCTTCCTCAGCCGGTGCAGCTTCTGACTGCTCGCCCTGACGGCCTTCGATAACAGCATCAGCCATTGCACCTGCGATAAGGCGAACAGCACGGATAGCGTCATCGTTACCGGGGATAACGTAATCGATTTCATCGGGGTCACAGTTTGTGTCAACAACTGCTACAAGAGGAATACCAAGCTTCTTAGCTTCCTGAACAGCGATTCTTTCCTTGCGCGGGTCAACGATGAACATAGCAGAAGGCTGCTTCTTCATGTTAACGATACCGCCCATGAACTTCTCAAGCTTCTCGATTTCGAGGTTGAGCTTGATAACTTCCTTCTTCGGGAGAAGGTCGAATGTTCCGTCAGCTTCCATCTTCTTGAGCTGCTCAAGTCTCTTGATTCTTCTCTTGATTGTGTTGAAGTTTGTGAGCATACCGCCGAGCCAACGTGCATTAACGTACGGCATACCGCAACGGATAGCTTCTTCCTTAACAGAATCCTGAGCCTGCTTCTTTGTACCTACGAAGAGAATCTCATCTCCGTTTGCAGCAACCTCACGGATGAACATGTAAGCTTCTTCGAGCTTACCAACTGTCTTCTGAAGGTCGATGATGTAGATACCGTTACGCTCTGTGAAAATGTACTGAGCCATTTTCGGGTTCCATCTTCTTGTCTGGTGTCCGAAGTGAACACCTGCTTCGAGTAATTGCTTCATTGATACTACTGGCATAAATTTTTCCTCCTTAGTTTTTGCCTCCGCAGCGCTTAAAAAGCGGACATTTTTATAATGCACTTCGCTCAAAACGCACTGCGTGTGTAATGATTGCCGATAGATTATAACACAAGGTATATTCCAAATCAAGCATTTTTTTAACTTTTTAAGAATTTTTTTCAATCTTTATTATTTCATCTGCGATACATTTAAATATAGGCGCACAGTCAACAGCTCCCGAGCTGCCCTCTTCCCTGAGTACTACTACCGAATATTTCGGATTATCAGCAGGAAAGAAACCTGCAAACCACGTATTGCATACTTCTGTTCCGTCAGGATTGAACACACCTGTCTGTGCAGTCGCAGTCTTGCCTGCCGCAAAAATCCCGTCCGAAGGCTTCGCCATTACAGCATTTCCGTTTTCCACTACACTTACAAGCATCCGTGTAAGTCTCTCAGACACTCCACCGGACAAAGCATAGACAGGATATCCGCCCGTATGCGACTGAATCACATTGCCATCCGCATCAGTCACCTTTTCTACCAGATACGGAATATTGTACTTTCCTTTGTTTGCCACAGCACTCATCATATTGCTCAGCTGAAGCATCGTTGCGGTAAATCTGCCCTGACCGAAAGAAAAATTAGCAAATGCGCCCGAAGATGAAAGCTCTTTGAGCGAAGGCAGAACTCCACTTTTAGAAATCATACTGTCTGCAAGCTGTATTTCCTGTCCGAAGCCCATAAGTGATGCCGTTTCAAGTATACTTTCCGCACCTACCTTCTCAGCAAGTCTGATAAAGTACGTATTACACGAGCACTCAAGAGCCTTTGTCAGATCAAGCTTTCCGTGTGAAGTTTTCTTGTTACAGCTGAAAATTGTACCGTCAATCTCGCAGCTTCCCGTACACTCATAGAGAAAATCTCCCTCACCGTTTTCAAGTGCAGCCGCCGCGACGATAACCTTAAAAACCGAGCCAACACTGTACGGATTAAGAGCTCTGTTTATAAGAGGTGAATTTTTATCAGCAAGATACTCCGAAACATTATCCGCATCAAAAGCAGGACGTGACGCCGCAGCCCTTATTGCACCCGTTTCAATTTCAACTACTACCGCGCCGCCCTTTTTCACTCCGTTTTTATCAAGTGCATCCTCTACCGTTTTCTGAATTCTGCTGTCAACGGACAGCATTACGCTTCCCGTTTTCAAGTCACTGTTATTTACCATAATTTCAGTTCCGCCCAGAATCCTGCCGTAAACATCAGCCGTAAAGCTCACAGATATGCACTTATCAGAATAAAGCACCTCGTCAAAGCTTTTCTCTATTCCGTAAACTCCCCTGCCCTCACCGTTGCGGTAGCCCAATATATGAACAGCAGGTTGTTTTTCTGCGTATCTGCGAAATTTTCTGAGCATTATCACATCAGAATTTTCGTTTATTGTCGATTTACCTATTTCTAAAGTAATGGCATTTGATTTTCTTATACGTTCCTCAACATACGACAATTCATCCGCATCAAGCACCTTTGCAAGTTCTGTCAGCGCCTTATAGGTAGGCTTTGCTGCAACCACATTTTCACACTCAATCATAACTAGTTTTTCTCCGTTACAGTCAAAAATCTCCCCACGTATTTCACTTATATTTATAGTATAACGTCGCTGTGCACTGTTCACGTCATCAGTACCGGATACAGAAAGACTATACAACCTCACACAAATGCATCCGTATAAAACTGCAAAAGCAGTAAAAACAGCTACCATCCTTTTAAACAAATTCAGTCCTCCAAAAATTTTCTTTTATTTTATTTTTTTCGTTATGGATGCAAAAATACCATTGTGAATACTTTTGAGTTACGGGCGGCACATTATGCTTTGTGTAAAAATCTACAAACCTGAAGCACTTTTTTCTACAAAAGACATCTTGACCTTTTCGAAAAAAGAGATTATTATATTATATGTATAATTTTATTCTGTACGGAGGTATGAATAATGAATAAAACTTTTAGCAAAGTTCTTTCTGTTTTTCTTGCAGTTATGATGTTCTTCACAGCTGCACCTGCCATTGTTCTGGCAGCAGAAGGCGAACCCGAAACTCCCACAGCCCCTGTTTTCGCTCTTGAGCTGGTGAGCGATTCAGATGAATCAACCGTAGTTAAACTCAAGCTCAAGGAAAACAGCTTCAAATGCCTTGGTCTTGAAATCACAGCTTGTGACAACCTCAAGCTTACAAAAATCGATATTAATATCGATATTTTTGTAACTAACGGTATCGCAAGTTCAAACACAGAAAACGGTATGATCAGTATCGCAAGAACTGATGCTTTTGAAGCGGAATATGATATCGCTACATATACTTTCACAAAAGTAACAGCTGATTCGATCTGCGCAGACGATTTCGAAGTCACAGTTTCAGACTGTGGTGTTGAATTTGAAGGTGCAGACGTTGACGTTACGGAATCAGTAGTTATAGAAAATAACGTTCCTGACACACACGTTCACGAAAACACAACCGAGGACCGTAAAGAAGCTACTTGTACTGAAGACGGTTACGTTAAGGTTATCTGTGATTGCGGTGAAACAGTGAGCGAAACTGTTCTTCCCGCTACTAACCACAAAAACACCAAAACAGAACACAAAGACGCCACCTGTACTGAAGATGGTTACGACAAGGTTATCTGTGATGACTGTGGCGAGCAGATAGGTGAAACAACCGTTCTTCCCGCTACCAACCACAAAAACACCAAAGAAGAACACAAGGATGCAACATGTACCGAAGACGGTTACGATAAGGTTATCTGTGCTGATTGCGGCGAAACAGTAAGTGAAACTGCTATCCCCGCTACCAACCACAAAAACACAAAAACTGAACACAAAGACGCTACCTGTACTGAAGATGGTTACGATAAAGTTATCTGTCTTGACTGCGGCGAAACAGTAAGTGAAACTGTTCTCCCTGCAGACAACAATCACGATAACACAAGAACTGAGCACAAGGATGCTACCTGTACTGAAGATGGTTACGATAAAGTTATCTGTAACGATTGTGGTGAAACAGTAAGCACTACTCCTATTAAAGCAAAAGGTCACGGAGAAACAAAAAAAGAAAACCTCGCTCCTACCTGTACTGAAAACGGCTACATCAGATTCATCTGTACTGTTTGTAATGAAGTAACAGAAGAAACCGTACTCGATTCAAACGGTCATAATCACATCCAGGACATCAAGGTTGCAACATGTACTGAAGATGGTTATATCAGACAGTTCTGCCCTGCTTGCGGTGATGTTAAGCCCGGAACTGTTATTCTTTACTCAACAGGTCATCGTTGGTCTGCCTGGAGCATCGTTGAACAGCCCACTCACAGCAAGGAAGGAATCGAAAGAAGAATCTGTAATAACTGTGGTATTGATGAAGAGCGTTCTGTTCCGAAGCTTGTTACAAAGCCCACAGAGCTTGTCTTAAGTCAGCAGGAAATCGGCATTAATTTCCGTGGCAAAGCTCGTTTGTACCCGAATGTTTACCCCTTAGAGGCAGCATATTCAACAGAAATCATTTGGGAATCTTCTGACGAAAGCGTTGTAACAGTAGATGAAACAGGTGCAGTTTACGGTGTAGGTGTAGGTACTGCTACAGTTACTGCAAAAACTGCAGACGGTTCACTTGAAGCTACCTGCGAAGTTACTGTTTCGTACTCAATCTTCCAGTGGATAATCGTTTACATTCTCTTCGGCTGGATCTGGTACTTATAATCCGTAATTAATAGTTGAAAAGCACTTGCTACGGCAAGTGCTTTTTGTCTTTTAAGCATATAAAATAAGACTTTGTTAAATATTTAATTAACCGTTTTCCTATTGAATAAAAATTCATTTCGTTATATAATTACTGAGAATAGGTTATCGTGTCTTGGTATGTCATTGACGAATCGGGTGATATTTTGAAACTTGTCGAAAAACTCCAAAAAGTTAACAAAAAAGCTCTCATTGCAATCACAGTCTGCGTTGCTCTGATCATCGGTATTATAGTATTTGATACTGTAAAAAAATCCACTGAATATCAGACCACAACAGTAGCAATGGGTACTGTCGTAACGATTCGTCTTTTCGGACCTGACGGAGAGGAAAACTCTCAGCTTGTTCTCGAAAACATCAACGAAACGGAAAAAGCTCTTCTGTCCAGAAATGAAAAAAATTCAGACATCGACAGGATCAATTCCACACCCGGCACTGCAGTTTCCGTTTCTTATGAAACTGCTGAAATCGTTTCGAAAGCACTTGATGTTTCAAGAAAATGCGAAGGTGTCTTTGACATCACTGTCGGTGAAATAACAAAGCTCTGGGACTTCGGCGGTAAAAATCAGCGTTTACCGTCTGAGGAAGAAATAAAAGAAAAGCTTCCATATGTCACCTATTCAGATGTAAATGTAACAGATACTACAGTGACAATCGCTGAGGGTCAGTCACTTGACCTTGGTGCTGTCGGCAAAGGTGCTGCTTGTGACAGAATCAAAACGCTCCTGTCCGCAACAAACACTGATTCCGCAGTCATTTCCGTCGGTGGAAGTCTGCTTCTTTACGGCAAAAAGGATTTTACTATAGGAATTACAAATCCCGAAAATGATCAGGCTTCATTGGGTTCACTGGAGCTTTCTGAGACCTTCGTTTCCACTTCGGGAAATTACGAAAAGTTTTTCACTCAGGACAGCAAAACATATCATCACATACTCGATGCTACTACAGGTTATCCCGCAGACAGCAGACTTCTGAGTGTAACAGTTATCTGCGATTCGGGGCTTCTCAGCGATGCTCTTTCCACAGCTTGTTACATTCTCGGATATCATCAGAGTCTTGAACTTTTGGAGCAATACGATGCTCAGGCTGTGTTTATTTTCAAAGATAAGACAGTACGACTTACTGACGGCATTAAGGATAAATTCACTCTTACTGATGAAAGCTTTGTGGTGGCAGAATGAGAAAACTTTTCAGACGTGCGGACATCCTGATAATCATAGCTGTGTCGGCATTGAGCTTTCTGCTTTTTATTCCTAATCTTTTTGATAATGACAGTCTTGTGGCGCAGATTTATGTAGAGGGCGAAAGTGTCAGGGAAATAAACCTTGATGAAGTCACTGAAGCTTATACCTTCTCCCCTGAAGAAGGAACCGTGATTTCAGTTAAAAAGGGTGCAATCTGCTTTTCGGATGCTTCATGTAAGGACGAAATATGCATTGACAGCGGTTGGCTTACTTCAAAAGGACAGACTGCCGCCTGCCTGCCTGAGAAAATTGTCATAACAATCAAAGGTGCTGACAAGACTGATATGATGACTTACTGATGGTAATTATACTTTAATTATCACCCGAATATATGCCTGAAACGCAATATATCACGCACATTCGGGCAGTTTTCTCTTTGACATACGTGGTGTATTTCAAAAATTTTTAACGCAGTTCAGGCGAAAATATTTCTTTCAAAACCATATCTTTGGGTGGTAATTAAAGTATGAACCGTAAAAAAACAACAGCTAAAAAGGTAGCGTTTCTCGGGGTTATGGGAGCTTTAGCACTTGCATTGTCTTTCCTTGAATCGCTGATACCACCCCTACCCGGGATACCTCCGGGAGCAAAGCCCGGTTTTTCAAATGTCGTTACGATGTTTCTCGCATCATCTTCGGGTATCGCAGATACTTTCTTTGTAACAATTTTTAAAGCCGTATTTGCAGGTATCACCCGCGGTACAACCGCAATGTTTATGAGTGCTGCAGGAGGACTTCTCAGTACACTCGCTGCCTGTCTTCTTCTCAGAAGCAAAAAATTCAGATTCGGATATATCGGCATCGGAATCATCTGTGCCGTTTGTCATAATATAGGACAGCTTATCGTTGCCTGCATTCTTTCAGGTACGTGGGCTCTTTTGACGGGTTACGGCCCGTTATTGATGTTGTTTGCCATTGTGACGGGATTCGTCACGGGAACAACACTGAAGGCGGTCCTTCCGTCTTTAGATAAGATATATAATCGTTTATAATTTGAAAGGGGTTGAATAGATGGGTAAAATTCACATTCCCGGCGTAATCAAAGCAGTGAAAAAAGTCCGTGGCGGTGTAAAAGTGGCTCACCACAAAAACACAGCGGAACTTGAAGTAGTTCGTATGCCGGAACCCAAACAGGTTATTTTACCTATGCAGCAGCATATCGGTGCACCTTGTACACCGACAGTTAAAGTAGGTGATACTGTTGCAGTCGGACAGGTTATCGGTGACAGTGACAAGCCTGTCAGCACACCTATCCACGCTTCTGTTTCAGGTACAGTCACAGCAATCGGTAACGTAAAGCTTCCGGGCGGTGCAATCGCTCAGGGTGTAACCATTGAATCAGACGGAGAGATGCGGCTTTACGAAGGCATCAAGCCTCCTCACGTAGAAACAAAGGAAGACTTCATCAAGGCTATCAGAGAATCAGGTCTCGTAGGTCTCGGCGGTGCGGGCTTCCCGACACATATCAAGCTCAACGCACCTTCTAAAATTGATACACTCATCATAAATGCTGCCGAATGTGAGCCTTATATCACAGTCGACTACCGTGAATGTATCGAAAATTCTTGGGATATTTATTCAGGTATCAGAACCATTATGGAATTCCTTGAAATCCCGAACGTTGTTATCGCAGTAGAAGATAACAAGCCTGAGGCATTTAAGATTCTCGAACAGATAGTTGACGGTGACAGCAGTGCAAACGGTGCGATCAAGATTATGCAGCTTGAGTCACGCTACCCTCAGGGTGCTGAAAAAATGATGATTCAGTCTGCAACAGGTCGTCAGCTTCCTCCCGGTAAGCTCCCGTCAGACATCGGCTGTATGGTTATGAACGTCGCTTCCACGGCTTTCATTTCACGTTACCTTAAAAC
>JAXJUJ010000184.1:0-3473 GCA_036309125.1 Acutalibacteraceae bacterium
ATCTGTCCCTGTGTGAGAAACTCATATAGCCTGTGTCTTCAGGAATAATATGTTAGATAAATATATTTTGAAAAAATAGAGCAATATTATTGAAATTTAATCAACTTGAAATTGAATGCATTTATGTTATAATTACCTTGAAAAGATGTCAAAACGAGGTGTAGATATGGGAAAATACGAAAGCAGCAAAGCTACACAGATTGCCCAAAACGAGTTTTTTAAATATGATTTTGAAAATATTGAGTTGCCGGGCAAGGAATATATCGATGCTCTTAACAACGCTTCTTTTTTTACTGAAAAATTGCTTGATCAGATTAAAAAATCCGGCTATGATGCAGACTCTGATGATGCAGGTCAGCTTACGAGCTATGTGCTGAGCTGTTGCAAAAGTGAGGGTATATCCATCAGCCGTCAGAATATCATAAACTGGCTTTCGGGTGGCACTCCGGTGTCAAGCTCTGCAGGTAGAGACAATGTCTATAAGCTCTGCTTTGCTCTCGGCATGAACGAAAAGCAAACGGGCGAATTCTTTCTCAAAGCATATCTTGAACGCCCGTATAACTATAAAAACATTGCAGAATCTGTTTATTATTTCTGCCTGAAAAACGGTCTGGGTTATAGCAAGGCAACAGAAATTCTGCAGAAAATCGAAGAGATTCCTCTTTCGGGAAACGACAGCACAATTGAAACAACGGAGCTTGTCGGCCGTGCCGTAGATGCTATCCGTGATGAACGGGATCTGATTAAATATCTTGCTGAAAACAGAGCTTCTTTTTCAAAGCAGAATAAAACAGCGACGGAAAAAATTAATCAGCTTCTTACGGAATGTATGGAGCTTGCCGAGCGTGAATATTCAATCACAAATCCTCACGAAGAAAGCATCAGCGTAACGAATGTTGATGAGCTTCTGAATGTGATTTACGGCTATTCGGCAAGAGCGACGGAAGGCTTCGAAGAGAAAAACGGCAAGTCCGTACCCAAGGCTGTGTATAAAGAAAGCATCAGCGAGTCTTCCTTCCCCGAGCTTATCAGGAGAAATTTCCCTCAGCGTCAGCAGTTTGAAAACATCGGCAAAAACAAAGCTTCTTACGATGTGATAAGAAAAGCTCTCGTTATGCTGAATTTTTACCATTTCTTTGCAGATGCGACGGTAAACGATGCTGACCTTGAAAGCGGACTGTTTGACGAATTTGTTATCGAGATCAACGAAACGCTTGAACGCTGCGGATATGTTCAGCTCTATTGGCGCAACCCCTACGATTGGATGATCGGTTACTGTGCATGCTCACCGAGTCCGCTTGCTGAATTACGCGACCTGATTTACGAATATTATCAGGGTAACGACGAAATCTATCAGGACTGATTAAAACCTTTTTGCAAAAAAGACTGCTCTGTCTGCTATCATAGCAGTAACAGGAGGAAGATAAAAATGAACACATATCTTGAAAACGGTTATAAATTTGAAGTTGAAGAGAAAAAAGGCTCTTTTGAAATAAAAGAAACTATCGGACGAGGTGCGTCTTGCGTTGTGTACCGTGCCGATTTTACCGATGAAAACGGAAATATAACAGAACATATACTTAAAGAATATAATCCTAAACACATTGAGTTTTTTCGCGAGGAGACAGGGAAGTTAGTTCTGGAAAGTGAAGACGATTCGGAAGAATTTGTTTTGGGATTAGAGCATTTTATTTCAGGATATCAGAAGCAACTTAATATACGCAAAATCAGTGAGCTGAAAAATGCAACGACTAATATTCAGGATATATACTGCGCCAACTCAACGCAGTATATCGATATGACGTGTTTCAACGGCCTTACTTATAGCAAAATGAATGAAAAATCACTTTATGACCTTTTACGTCGTATAAAGGCGTTGACTTGTGTTATTGCCAATTATCATAACGCAGGCTTTTTACATCTTGATATTAAGCCTGAAAATATATATACAATTCCTGAAACTACCGAGTTTCTGATGCTGTTTGATTTTGACAGTGTTGTTGAAAAAGATAAGATTGACGGTAAATCAGTTTTATCTTATACAATGTCTTGGGCGGCACCAGAGCAGATAACCAAAAACTACAATAAAATATGTGGAGCAACAGACATTTTTGCTATCGGCGAAATCCTTTTTTATCAGATTATGGGTCGTCATTCGGAAATGAAAGAACGCCGTAGCTTTGGTGAGTATCAGTTTGATTATGATTCGGAAATTTTTGAAAATGTAAACCCGAAGGTTTATCCGCTTCTCAGCGAAGTTTTTCATAAGACGATCTGCACGGCCGTGGATAAGCGTTTTCAGTCTGCCGAAGAGCTTCTTTCTGCACTTGAAAATATCATTGCACTTGCTGACCCGAAAGCACTGTTTATTAAAAGCAATCTGCCCGAGCCGCAGAGCTTCTTCGTCGGCAGAGAAAAAGAGATTGAAGAAATTCACAACCGACTTGAAAATAATCGCACATTATTCGTCAGCGGTGTCGGTGGTATCGGCAAGAGCGAGCTTGTCAAGCAATATGCAAAAAAGTATAAAAACGAATATGATGCAGTGATTTTTGCACCGTATGTCAGCGATATGAATATGCTCATCGCTGACGATACAGCCGTGCCTGTCTATAACCTTTTCAAGTATCCTGCTGAGCAGCCTGAAGAGTATATGCAGAGAAAATGGAGAAAACTTAAAGAGCTTTGCGACGAAGGCACATTGATTATCGTTGACAATCTTGACCGTGACGATGATCCGGATTTAAACAAATTGCTTGAGTTGGGATGTAAACTTATCATCACGACGCGTGTTGATTTTTCTGATTACAGTTATGAACAGTTGGATGTCAGAACGCTTAAAAGCCGTGAGGAAATCAATGCGATTTTCAACGAGTACTATAAAAAGCCTCTTGACGAAACAGCAAAAGGCTTTGTCAGGGAGATTATCGACATCGTTGACGGACATACAATGACCATCGAGCTTCTTGCAAAGCAGATGATGGCAGGCCGAATTACGCCCGAAAAGATGCTTTCGAAGCTCAGGGACGGCGGTATCGGCGACAGCGGAAAAGAGAAAGTGCTCACGGGTAAAGACGGTGTCCGTTCTGCCATGCGTGCATACGAGCATATCCGTGCATTGTTTGATGTTTCAGACCTCAGCGAAGATGAGATTTATATCCTCGCCAACCTTTCGCTCATTCCGCATACGGGTGTCCCGACGGAATTGTTTCACGATTGGTGCGAATTAGACGGATATGACGGTATAAACGAGCTCGTTCATACAGGCTGGATAAGATGCGACAAAGAAAAAGATTTCATCTCGCTTCATCCTGTCATTGGTGACCTTGCATTTGATTTGCTGAACGAAAGAAATGTTGATGTTGCAAAATTTTTAAGTAACTTAACTGAATTTTCAAAAGAAGATAATTTTGAAAACATTGGTTTTGAAAGCTTGGAAGAAAAAGCAGATTTTTTATATAAGGTATCTGCTA
>JAXJUJ010000185.1:0-14351 GCA_036309125.1 Acutalibacteraceae bacterium
ATTCGTTATTATCTCTTATCTATTATCTGCAAAGGTGAAAACCTTTGCCCGACAAACCCGAATTTACACATCAAAACACTCGCATTTATCTGTGTCACTATTCGTACATCCTTCATACTATAACTAATGAGGTGTTTACCTCAAAATATAAAAGGAGGAAGAAAAAATGGCAACGTTTTTTAATCAGGCAACCCTGACGTATAATGATACTACAATAAATTCCAACATCGTTACAGGTGAAATATTAGAAGTTATCACAGCTACAAAGACTGCTCTTTCTGACACTTACAGACCCGGTGAAACAGTTAGCTACGCAGTCAACATCACAAACTCAGGCACACTTCCCTACACTGATCTTACCGTGACAGATGATCTCGGTGCTTACACCTTCGGCGATACAACGCTTGTCCCCCTGACTTATAACGAAGGCTCCGCAAGACTTTTCATCAACGGTGTTTTACAGCCGTCACCTACAGTTACCGCAGGTCCTCCGCTTACTGTAAGTGGTCTGACAATTCCCGCTGACAGCAACGCTACCCTCATTTACTCTGCAACAGTTAACGAATTTGCTCCGTTTGATGCAGACAGCACAATCACAAACACAGTAACCGTTACAGGTGGAGGACTCACCACAGACATCACGACTCAGGCTACTGTTTCAACAGCTCAGGGACCGCAGCTTTCTATCTCAAAGGCACTCAGTCCTACAACCGTAGTCGACAACGGCGAAATCACCTACACATTCGTTATACAGAACACAGGCAACGAACCTGCTATTGCAACGGATAACCTCGCTATTACCGACACATTCAATCCCATTCTTGACATCACTTCCGTACTCTTTAACGGCACAGCGTGGACAGAAGGCACAAACTACACCTACGACGAAGCAACAGGCACTTTCGCAACTCTGCCCGGTCAGATTACAGTTCCTGCCGCAACCTACACTCAGGATCCGACAACAGGTGCTTTTGTGATCAATCCCGGCACAGCAACACTTACAGTTACAGGTACGGTATAAAACCAATAAGCAACTTCACAATGTACGTGCTCTGAAACACTAAAAGCGTGTGCCGTTTTGGCACACGCTTTATCATTGTTGGCTACCAACTTATCATCACTTCATTTTCGTATCAGGACGTTCAGGCAGAAGTTTACCGTTTTTGTAGTTCCAAATACCTAACCAACCATTAGGACCGTATTTGTTTTGCATACCCAAATGTTCACACAGAACTAAATACGCTGCCGCCTTTTTGGCTTCTTTTTTAGATGAAGCATAAACAAGCATGGTAATACCGATTTTATCATTTATAATTCTGCAAATGCATGACCATTTAGGATTACCGTCACTATCATACCCTATATCATCAGGCCCTACAAACTCATATATCGGCATTGTACATCGTCCATGCTCCGCCATTTCTTTGAGTGTGTTTATCGCATTATCTATATCAATACAACTTGCTTTAGCATCACTTTCAATCATCTTATTAATTGCTTCGTCAATGTTCAGCGCTTTTGAAACAGCTGTTTCGAGAATTTCCGAGTTCCAATTGCTTTCTACTGCAATAGCACCGATTACAGCCTCCAGCAAATCCGCTCTTATCTTAGTTTCTTTCACAACTTCATTATTAATATCACTTCTACCCAAAAGCAAGTATTTTGATATATCCCAATCATCAATTATTTCTGCAAGTGTTTCATTGTTCACCAAAGCTTGTTTAATCAGCGTAAACTTATTTTCTCTGATTCTGAAGGTGTAGTCATCCGTCAGACCAAGAGAACCGCATTTTTCAGATACAAGTTTTACAACGTAATAACTTAGCACCTGATCTCCTATAAACTCAAAGATTTCGTTACTGTTTTCTCCTGTTTCGGCTGCAAATGAACTACGCCTGAAAACTTGATTTAAAATAGCATTACTTTTGATGACATAACCTGTTTTTTCTTGAATAATCCTCCTTGCTTCCGCTTTTTCTTTTCTGTTCAGATACATTCTTTTAATCATAGCTTTCCTCCATCGATTATTTCGTCAAAGGAAAAAGAAAACCTTGCAACACAAATAAAGCTTATCCCCAAAAAGGTAAGCCTTGATAAGTGTTCAAGGTTACAAACATATCAAAATAATTTTTATAAAACTTTCTGCTTTTACATTCCACTTGCATAAAATGAAAAAACAAATTGCATTATTCAACTACTTCAGGATGCTTTTCCTTGACATTTGCATTATATATTATTCATTAGTCAAAATCAAGTGAAATCTACCATTAATATGATATCATCAATTAACTTTAAATAATAAGATTTTCCGGATATACAGCAAGCTCTTGATACTTGTTGCATCATTTGCCGTTTAAACAAAACTATTGTAATATCTAAAGCTTCGTGGTATAATAATTATGCCAAACTAATTGAATATTATCGACAGGAACTTTTTCTTTTTTATAAAAGATAAGTTTATTTTCTGTGTTATCTCGTCAAGAATTTGATAAAAATGCAAATTCCTTTTGAGATGATACGGCTTTGTTCTTGTCTTTTCAATTAGTTTGGCGACTATCGGAGTTTGCGTTTTTTGCGTCTGCTTCGGTAGGCGCATTTTTTATTGCATAATAATAGAGAAAGGAGAAACTATTGTTTTAAAATTTATTTAAAGAAAGGAATTACTGATATGAAAAAATCAATTTATTTATTACTTGTATTCACAATGCTTTTCTGCCTGTGTTCTTGCGGTGGCGCCAAAGCTGAAGATCTGATCGGAACATACAAAAGCTGCAGTATGTTTTTAGACAACACATACACCCTTAATGAAAACGGTACTTTTGATAAAGAACCCAATATGAAGGGTACTTATGAAACATCTTCCAAAAACGGATTCAAATTAAGCGAAAACAACAGTTCGCACGAAGAAGTTTTCGCCAAAGAAGGAGATTATTATTACAGAACCAATTTAATTTGCTGTTTTGAAACAGATGACGAATACGGTCTGGAAGTTTCTTTTGACTCAAACGGACGTTCGAATCAATCGTTTACTGCAAATTACGACACTATCGACCAATCAAGTATGCTTGTCAATAAATTAGGATTAATTTTAAACGAAGACGGAACATACAAGCTTAACGATATGCAAGTTTACATTACACAAGGAGAAGTTGTTAAAAAGGATACTTATGAGGGTACATACAAGTTTGAAAACGATATCCTTTGGCTGAACAACGACGGAAACGATTACCCTATGCTCTTGATTGACGGCAAACTGTATTTCGATGTATTAGAAAAAGTTTAAATAAATTTAAAACCGAACTAACAACGCTCACATTGTTAGTTCGGTTTTTTACTGTTTTTCTATCGAATTAATACTCTACAACGCCTTCGTAAACCTTCTGTGTGTCACCGTTAACGAGGATTGTTTCGTCTGTGTAAGTGATTACGAGGTCACCACCGGGCATCTTGACTGTGATATCTTCGCCCTTCTTGCACATTCCGAGCTCTGTTGCAACTACAACACAAGCTGCTGCCGATGCACCGCAGCTGAGGCTTTCACCGTTTACTGCACGCTCGTAACATCTGAGCTTGATTGTATTCTTGTCGATGAGTCTTGCAACACCTGTATTGATGTACTCAGGAAGAAGTTCAGAGTTTCTGATCATATCGCCGAATTCATTGATATCCACAGAGTCGATATCATCTCTGAATACGATACAGTGCGGATTACCGACTGATACACAGTTAAGTGTAAGCTTTTCGCCACAGATTTCTGTTTCGTATCCGATTGCATTTTCTGCATCAATGCTCATCGGGATACTTGCAGGAGCAAAATCAGGCTTGCCGATATCAACTGTTGCTGAGCGAACCTCACCGTTGAATGTATAAAGCTTAACCTTCATAACACCGCTGCTTGTTTCGATTGTCATATTCTTCTTCGGAACAATGCCGTTATCATAGAGATACTTAGCAGCGCAACGGATGCTGTTTACAGCCATACGTGTCTGTGTGCCGTCATTGTTATAAACGACCATCTTTGCATCTGCAATCTTTGAGCTTTCAAGAAGAACAACACCGTCTGCACCGATACCGAAGTGACGGTCTGTAAAGTTAACTGTGAGTGACTCAGGTGACGGAATGATATTACAGAAATTATTGAAATAAATATCGTCGTTACCTGTTGCCTGCATCTTTGTGAACTTAAGCTGCATCTTCTCTTCACGAAGATTGTTGATGTCAACAAGCTCTGTGTTTCTCTGAGTGAAACGGCTCGCAAGAGTATCGCAGAGAGCGTTTGCTGTGTCAAGTGATGTAAGAGTGCAGATTGAAAGCTGAACAGCACGTCTGTGAATTTTGATAAAGTTCTGGATTGTTGCCTGCTTTGTAGAACCGGTGTAAACGATATAGTCAATCTTACCTGTTTCAAGAACATCAAGAACAGCACTGCAATCGTTGAAGTCACCGATTGTTTCAACCTCGATACCTGCTGCACGAAGGCCTACGCCTGTCTTTGCAGTTGAGTAGATCTTAAGTCCGAGGTCAGCAAATTTCTTTGCAATACCAACGATTTCGGGCTTGTCCTTATCGTGAACGCTGATGAGAACACCTGCGTTGTACTTCTTGTCATGGTATGTGCTCTGAAGACCTACCTTGAAGCCTGCAGAAACAAGACCCTTGAAGAGTGCCTCATTGAGAGTTCTGCCGATACCGAGAACCTCACCTGTTGACTTCATTTCAGGACCAAGCTCTGAGTTGATATCGCTGAGCTTCTCAAATGAGAATACAGGAACCTTGATTGCAAAGTACGGAGGAATCTTATAAAGACCTGTACCGTAGCCAAGCTCCTTAAGCGGAGTGCCTGTCATAACCTTAGTTGCAAGTTCAACCATCGGCACACCTGTAACCTTACTGATGTAAGGAATTGTACGAGAAGCACGCGGGTTAACTTCGATAACGTAAAGCTCGTTACGGAAGATAAGATACTGAATATTAACAAGACCCTTTGTGCCGAGTGCAAGAGCAAGGTTAGTTGAACACTCAATTACCTTATCAAGCATCTTGTCAGGAATGTTATACGGAGGATAAACAGCGATTGAGTCACCTGAGTGAACACCTGCACGCTCGATGTGCTCCATAACACCCGGGATAAGAACATCCTTACCGTCAGAAATAACGTCAACCTCAAGCTCGTCACCCATAAGATACTGGTCAACGAGAACCGGATTTTCAATCTTCTGTGCGAGGATGATGTCCATATAGATACGTACGTCTGTCTCGTTGTATGCGATTGTCATATTCTGACCACCGATAACGTATGACGGACGAAGAAGAACAGGATAGCCGAGTTCGTCAGCAGCCTTGAGAGCCTCGTCAACATTCATAACTGTAAGACCCTGCGGTCTCTTGATATTAAATGATTCGAGAAGTGCATCAAAACGTTCTCTGTCCTCTGCGATGTCGATACCCTCAGCTGATGTACCAAGGATTTTGATTCCGCTTTCGTCAAGGAACTTTGTGAGCTTGATAGCTGTCTGACCACCGAAAGCAACAACGACCCCAACAGGATTTTCAACCTTGATAACGTTCATAACGTCTTCGTCGTTGAGGGGTTCAAAGTAAAGTCTGTCAGCTGTGTCGAAGTCAGTTGAAACTGTTTCGGGGTTATTATTGATGATAACAACCTCATAGCCGAGCTCTTTAAGAGTCCATACGCAGTGAACTGATGAGTAGTCAAACTCAATACCCTGACCGATACGGATAGGACCTGATCCGAGAACAATGATTGTTTCTTTCTCGCCACGTTTGATTTCTCTTGATTCACATTCTGTGTCATATGTTGAATAGAAGTACGGTGTTTCAGCCTTGAATTCAGCACCGCAGGTATCAACCATCTTATAAACAGCATCAAGTGTCTTCTCAGGAAGCTTGCCTGCAAGTTTCTGAATTGTAGAATCCTTGTAGCCCAACTTCTTACCCTTGATATAGTAATCCTCATCAAGGTCACCGCTTGTGAGCATCTTTTCGTAGTCAGCAAGATTCTTGAGCTTTGCAAGGAACCACTCGTCAATCATTGTGATTGAGTGGATTTCCTCAATGCTTACGCCCTCTTTAAGAGCCTTGAAAACTGTGAAAAGTCTGATGTCATCCTGATCATGGAGCTTTTCGATAACGTCCATATTCTCAGGGAACTTATTGTAGTTAAGAGTATCAAGACCGATTTCAGCACCGCGTACAGCCTTCATAATAGCCATTTCGAATGAAGGAGCGATAGCCATAACCTCGCCTGTTGCCTTCATCTGTGTGCCGAGCTTACGGCTTGTCGAAACGAACTTGTCAAACGGCCACTTCGGGAATTTAACAACACAGTAGTCAACTGTCGGCTCGAAGCAAGCGCAAGTCTTACCTGTGATATCGTTTCTGATTTCGTCAAGTGTGTAACCGAGAGCAATCTTTGATGTAACCTTTGCAATCGGGAAGCCTGTTGCCTTTGAAGCAAGAGCTGATGAACGGGAAACACGGGGGTTAACCTCGA
This sequence comes from Acutalibacteraceae bacterium, assembly GCA_036309125.1. GTDB lineage: Bacteria > Bacillota > Clostridia > Oscillospirales > Acutalibacteraceae > CAG-488. The sequence goes on from JAXJUJ010000185.1 coordinate 6,515, forward strand.
TAACAGCATACTCAAAGCTTTCAGGGTCAAGTGCAAACTGACAGTTACAACCACCCTCGATACCAAGCTCTGTGATGATATCAAGAGATGCTGAACGAAGCATCTGATATTCTTTGTCTGAAAGTGTCATTGCAGGAGCAACAACGATACTGTCACCTGTATGAACACCAACAGGGTCGATGTTTTCCATTGAACAGATTGCGATCGCATTACCTGCGCTGTCACGCATTACTTCAAACTCGATTTCCTTCCAACCTGCGATGTACTTTTCAACAAGTACCTGAGTGATGGGAGAAAGCATAAGTCCGTTATATGTAATAACACGGAGTTCCTGCTCATTGTAAGCAACACCGCCGCCTGCACCACCAAGTGTGAAAGCAGGACGAAGAATTACGGGATAGCCGATTTCTTCAGCGATCTCTGCTGCACGGTCAACAGTTGTTGCGATATCTGACGGGATGCAGGGCTGACCGATTTTGAGCATTGTGTCACGGAACATCTGTCTGTCTTCAGCCTTGTCAATAGCCTCAGCGTTTGTACCGAGAAGCTTAACGCCCATCTTTTCAAGATAGCCGTCCTTGGCGAGCTGCATAGCAATTGTAAGACCTGTCTGTCCGCCAAGACCTGCAAGAATTGAGTCAGGACGCTCTTTTTCGATGATTCTCTTTACTGTTTCAACTGTGAGGGGTTCAAGGTAAATCTCATTTGCGAGTGCGCTGTCAGTCATAATTGTAGCGGGGTTTGAGTTTACAAGAACAACGTCAAGACCTGCATCCTTAAGAACGCGGCAAGCCTGTGCACCTGCATAGTCAAACTCTGCAGCCTGACCGATAACAATCGGACCTGAACCGATAACAAGTACTTTTTTAATGTCTTTATTAAGCGGCATCAGTTTTTACCTCCCATCATAGTGATAAATTCGTCATAAACGTAGTGTGTGTTCAAGGGGCTTATACAAGCTTCGGGCTGGAACTGAGTTGTGATAAGAAGCTTGTCTGTATATTTCATACCTTCGCAGGTACCGTCATTTGCATTAACAAAGCTTTCAAAGCCGCAGTCAAGACTCTTTGCAACTACTTCGTAGCCATGGTTCTGACTTGTGATGTAAGTCTTACCTGACTCTGTGCTCTTAACCGGCTGATTAGCACCGCGGTGACCGTACTGAAGCTTTACTGTTTCTCCGCCGAGTGCAAGTGCTGCGAGCTGATGACCAAGACCGATACCGAGCATCGGAGCTTTGCCGATAAGCTTTTTGATTTCTTCAACAGCAGCCATATTGTCCTTCGGGTCAGCAGGACCGTTTGAAATAACGATGCCGTCTGCGCCGAGTGCAAGAATTTCATCAGCAGATGTGTTGTAAGGAAGGACAGTAACGTCACAGCCACGCTTTGTAAGCTCAGCTACTAAAGCCTTAGTCTTACCGAAGTCAACTACAGCAACATTTTTGCTGTGTGCCTCTGACTCAACCTTATAAGCTTCCTTTGTGCTTACTGTTGCCACTGCATCAGTAATTTTATAAGCCTTGAGCTCTTCAAAATCAACAGTTGACGGATCGTCAACAATTTTTGCATTCATAACACCGTTGTCACGGATAACGCGTGTGATTTCACGTGTATCAACACCGCATACACCAACAATACCCTGCTTTTTGAGGTACTCATCGAGAGTATACTGGCATCTGAAGTTTGACGGTGCATCGCACCACTCACGGACAACATAAGCCTTGATATATGACTTGTCACATTCAAAGTCTTCTTCCATAATGCCGTAGTTTCCGATAAGCGGGAAAGTGTGCATTACGATCTGTCCGTAATAAGTCGGGTCTGTGAGAGTTTCAACGTAAGCGCCCATTCCCGTAGTGAAAACAAACTCGCCGATTGCTTCGCCTTCAGCGCCGAATCTTTCACCCTCGAAAACGTGGCCGTCTTCAAGAACAATGTAAACTTTTTTCATCCGAAAACCTCCTATATACTAACCAATCAAAGCGTTGCTGCCATAACAGCCTTGATTGTATGCATTCTGTTTTCTGCCTCTTCAAAAACGATTGATTTTTCACTTTCGAAAACCTCGTCCGTAACTTCCATCGCATCACGTCCGAACTTTTCTCCCATTTCCTTACCTACCGCAGTCTTGTGATCGTGGTAAGCAGGAAGACAGTGCATGAAAACAACATTTTCTGCAGCCGCATCCATAAGTGTTTTGTTAACCTGATACGGTGCGAGGTCATCTATTCTTTCCTGCCATACTTCAATCGGCTCACCCATTGAAACCCAGACGTCAGTGTAAATTACATTTGCGTCCTTTACAGCCTCAATCGGATCTTCGCAGAAACGGATTACAGAACCTGTTTCCTTTGCGATTTCAAGACATTCGTCAACAAGTGCCTTGTCCGGGAAGTACTTTGCAGGTGCAGCTGCCGTAAAGTTGAGACCCATCTTTGCGCAGCCTACCATAAGAGAGTTACCCATATTGTAACGGGCATCACCCATATAGACAAAATTTATACCTTTAAGGTAACCGAAGTGTTCCTTGATTGTAAGGAAATCGGCTAAAATCTGAGTCGGGTGGAATTCGTTTGTAAGGCCGTTCCATACAGGAACCTTTGAATACTTTGCAAGCTCTTCAACAAGCTCCTGACCGTAGCCTCTGTATTCGATACCGTCAAACATTCCTGCAAGAACTCTTGCAGTGTCGGCTATGCTTTCTTTCTTACCGATCTGTGAGCCTTCTGCAAGGTAAGTTGTGTGCATACCAAGGTCATTTGCGGCAACTTCGAAACTGCAGCGTGTTCTTGTGCTTGTCTTTTCGAAGATGAGAGCAATATTCTTGCCTTCGTGAATTCTGTGTGCGATTCCTGCCTTTTTCTTCGCCTTAAGCTCGGCAGCAAAATCGATGAGATAACCGATTTCCTCGCTTGTAAAATCAAGCAATTTAAGGAAATCTCTACCCTTTAAATCTACCATTTGGGTTCCTCCTGAGTGTTCCATATATTCCAAGAAAGAGGCGGATAGTATAATCCGCCCCTTATTATCAGTCGATAAAAGTGCTTACATATTCAATCTGCTTCTCAACAGAGTCAATACCTGTACCACCTGCAGAGATTCTTTTAGCAACGCAGGTTTCAAGAGATATTTCCTTGTAGAGGTCTTCGCAGAAAAGGTCACTGTATTTATTATAATCCTCAAGTGACATCGTTTCAAGCACTAAGTTGTTATCTATGCAGTATGCAACGATCTGACCAACGATTTTGTATGCACTTCTGAAAGGCATACCCTTCTTTGTGAGATAGTCTGCGAGGTCAGTTGCATTGATGAAGCCCTTCTGTGCAGCTGAATACATATTATCAGTAAGCACAGTCATGGTTTCAATCATCGGTGCAAACACCTTAAGACATTTCTTAACAGTGTCAATGCTGTCAAAGATGCATTCCTTGTCTTCCTGCATATCCTTATTGTAAGCAAGAGGAATACCCTTGAGCACCGTAAGCATTGTGAAAAGGTCACCGTAAACGCGTCCTGTCTTACCACGGACAAGCTCTGCCATATCAGGATTTTTCTTCTGCGGCATGATGCTTGAACCCGTTGTGTAGCTGTCATCAAGCTCGATGAACTTGAATTCCCAGCTTGACCAGAGAATGATTTCCTCTGAAAAACGTGAAAGGTGCATCATAATCGTTGAATAAGCAGCCATAAGCTCAACGCAGAAATCACGGTCCGAAACGCCGTCAATACTGTTAAGAGTAATGCCGTCAAAGCCGAGAGCCTCAGCAACAAATTCACGATTTGTATTGTATGTTGTACCTGAAAGAGCACAGGAGCCGAGCGGAGAATAATTCATTCTCTTCATAGCATCCTCAAGTCTGCCTATATCACGTGTAAACATCATTGCATAAGCAAGAAGATGATGAGCAAATGTGATCGGCTGTGCTCTCTGCAGATGAGTATATCCGGGAAGAATGGATGTCTTGTGAGCCTTTGCCTGAGAAAGAATAGCAGCAAGAAGCTTCTTTACAAGGACGATAATCTCGTTTGTTTCATCACGAAGGAAAAGACGGATATCCACCGCAACCTGATCGTTGCGGCTTCTTGCCGTATGAAGTCTTTTGCCAACGTCGCCGATACGCTTTGTAAGCTCGGACTCGACAAACATATGAATATCTTCAGCGTCCATATCAAAAGCAAGGTCGCCGCTGTTAAGGTCATCAAGAATAGACTGAAGACCCGCAGTAATCGTATCACAGTCGTCATCGCTGATAATGCCCTGCATAGCAAGCATTGCTGCGTGCTTCATTGAGCCTGTGATATCCTGCTTATACATTTTGCAGTCAAAATGAATGGAAGAGTTGAAATCGTCAGCTTCTTTATCAAGAGCCTTCTGGAATCTTCCTGCCCACATTTTTTCCATAGTAATTTCTCCGAATTAAAATTTGCTTGTAATTATTTAAGGTTGTTCTTAGCCTTCATCTTAGCATAAACCTTGATGGGAAGACCGTAGAGGTTGATGAATCCTGCTGAGTCAGCCTGATTGTAAACGTTATCCTCGTCGAATGTTGCGATCTCAGGATCGTAGAGTGAGAACGGTGATGTAACGCTTGCATTGATCATGTTACCCTTGTAAAGCTTGAGCTTAACGTCACCTGTAACTGTCTTCTGTGTTTCCTTAACGAAAGCAAGGATAGCTTCTGTAAGCGGAGTGTACCACTGTGCATTGTATGTAAGCTCAGCAAGCTTCTGAGCAACAAGTGTCTTGTAGTGTGCTGTTTCCTTGTCAAGTGTGATTGACTCAAGAACTTCGTGAGCCTTGTAAAGGATTGCACCGCCCGGTGTTTCATAAACGCCACGGCATTTCATACCAACGAGTCTGTTTTCAACGATGTCGAGAAGACCGATACCGTTTGCACCGCCGAGCTCATTGAGCTTTTCAACAAGAGCAACTGCGTCCATCTCTACGCCGTCAACAGCTGTGGGAACACCCTTCTCAAAGTGGATTGTAACATATGTCGGTACGTCAGGAGCCATTTCGGGAGAAACGCCCATTTCAAGGAAGCCTTCCTTGTTGTAAAGAGGCTCGTTTGCAGGATCTTCAAGATCAAGACCTTCGTGTGAAAGGTGCCAGATGTTCTTATCCTTTGAGTAGTTTGTTTCACGGTTAATCTTAAGAGGAACATTGTGTGCCTCAGCGTATTCGATCTCTTCCTCACGTGACTTGATGTCCCACTCTCTCCAGGGAGCGATGATGGGCATATCAGGTGCGAAAGCCTTGATAGCAAGCTCGAATCTTACCTGGTCGTTACCTTTACCTGTGCAGCCGTGGCAGATAGCATCTGCACCCTCTGCAAGAGCGATTTCAGCAATTCTCTTTGCGATGGGAGGACGTGCATAAGCTGTACCAAGGAGATAATCCTCATACTTTGCACCTGCCTGAATACCCGGGAATACATACTCCTCAAGGAATTCCTTTGTAAGATCCTCAATATAAATCTTTGAAGCGCCTGTCTTGATAGCCTTCTCTTCGAGACCCTCAAGCTCGCTTGCCTGACCAACGTTACCTGAAACTGCGATAACCTCACAGTTGTTGTAGTTTTCCTTGAGCCAGGGGATGATGATTGAAGTATCAAGACCGCCTGAGTAAGCAAGGACAACCTTCTTTATGTTTTCTTTATTCATAATAAAACCTCCAATATGCATTTCTGCCAGCTTTTATGCAAATATATTAGCACGTTATGCATAAATATGCAACAGAAAAATTGTAAATTTTCACTTTTTTGTAAACCTGCACAACCTATTGCCAAAAGATGCATATAATCTATGCAAATTTACGAGTTCATATAAATATAACACTTTTTTCGCCTGATTTCAACACTTTCAGGCAAATTTAATGCAATAATTTTTCATATATTTCCCGCTATGTTTTTCACCGTGAATATTATTCAGAGATAGTGTATATTTTCAAGAATTTTGTATATTTTTTCACTCGTTGTGCATCAGTTCACGATGTGTCTGATATTCACATTTTACATTTCAAAAGCATTACGATTAAAGCTGAAACCGCAAAAGCCGTCGGTCACCCCTGAGGATGACCAACGGCATATGTAATTACTTATTTCTGTTCTTTTTAAGTTCCGGTAGAATAACATCAGGCTTTCTTGCGCTGACTGCACCGTCAGGCTTGATTTCACCTGCTTTTGTAAGTGCAACCTTTGTAAGGAACGGACCTACAAGCTCATAGATAAGAACTGAGAACAATGTGATATTGGTTACAACCATTCCTTCCGCGCCGAGTGTTTCAGCCTTGAGTGCCATACCAAGAGCAACACCTGCCTGCGGAAGAAGTGTGATACCAAGATACTTAACTATATTTTTATCGCACTTGACAGACTTAGCACTGAGTCTTGCACCCAAATATTTGCCGAGTGAACGGAATGCTATGTACGCTACACCAATGCATACAACTACAAGCTCTTTGAATGTTGAAAGCTCAAGCTCAGCACCGCTGATTACGAAGAAAAGAACGAAAAGCGGAGCTGTCCAACGATCAATTCTGTCCATAAGCTCTTCTGAGAAATCACACATATTGCAGAAGACAGTACCGAGCATCATGCAAGAAAGAAGAGATGAGAATGCGATATGTATACCACCGATTTCAAACTCAAGCATTGAAACTGCAACGGTGAAAAAAACAAAAGTAACTGAAACAGCAAGACGCTTTGAACGTGAGTGGAAAAACTTTTCTGTAAAAGTGAACACTACGCCCATCAGGAATCCAAGGGCAAGTGAGAGCACAACCTCAAGAATCGGTTCAACCACAATCGAAAAAACATCGACAGAACCGTGAATGAGAGCCTTTGCCACACCAAAGGACACTGCAAAAAGCACAAGACCTACAGCGTCATCAAGTGCAACGATAGGAAGAAGGATATCCGTCAGAGGACCTTTTGATTTATACTGCTTAACAACCATAAGCGTTGCCGCAGGAGCTGTTGCCGAAGCGACCGCACCAAGCACGATTGCAGAAGGAAGCGGAAGCTTATCAGGAATAAGGAAATGAAGACCGATGAGTGCAGCATCGACCAGGAGAGTGGCAGCGACAGCCTGCACGATACCGATTACGGTCGCCTGCTTACCTGTTGACTTAAGCTGTGCGATACGGAATTCGTTACCGATAAGAAAAGCTATGAATCCAAGTGCTACATCGGGAATAAGTTCATATGATTTGATATCTTCCATACTTACAAATCCGAGACCGGGCACACCGAAAGAGCCAAGCACATACGGACCTACAAGAATACCTGCTACAAGATATGCTGTAACAGCAGGAAGTTTCACTAATTTAGCTACGCGAGAGAGCACAAGACCTGCAAAAAGGCAGACAGATAAGCTCATTAATGTTTGCATAAAAAATACATCTCCTTTGCGGCTGTTAGTATAGCACAAAGAAATCCGTTTGTCATTGGTTAATTTGTATAAGAGTAAAAACTAATTTACGAAATTTTCAGCTATTTTATTTTCATCACGCTACAAATCTTTATGACACTCGCCTGACATTTTATGCTGATCTTTTACTCAAAAATCAGTTTTCACCTAAATTTAAACCCTGGGGAATATATTTAAAACAGAACGCCAAATTCGGGTTTGTCGGGGTGATTTTTGAACGATTTCAAATAGTGCGTTGCCTCCCTTGCCTAAAGGGAGGTGGATTTTGCGAAGCAAAAGACGGAGGGATACTTTTAGAAAAAAACATTGAAATATCGTTGTTTTATTTAAAAATATCCCCCAGTCACGACTTCGTCGCGCCAGCCCCCTTTAGGCAAGGGGGCCTAATATCTGCACCATTAAAG
>JAXJUJ010000186.1:0-7078 GCA_036309125.1 Acutalibacteraceae bacterium
ATGTCATGTAGTGACAAAGGGGTGACCGAAGGTCTTTAAAATAAAAGGATTTAAATTTGTTGCTACGCAACACCCATCAGACACGGCATAGCCTTGCCAGCTCCCCTTTCAGGGGCGCTATGGGATACTGCGAAACTTAAATTACGCAACACAAAACAATTCTACAAACCCAAATTTTTCGGTACATTTATAAACTTAATAAAATAAGAAGTATAAAATAAAAAGATTGCAGAAAACTGCAACCTTTCATTCTTTAATATAATTCACATTCTCAATTCGTTTTAATAAAGTCACGCTGGAGATAGGGGAGATATACATTGTTTTTTCTTTCGTTTTTTTATCATAAGTAAGGACAAAAGATTTAGGTAATTCATAACCTACTGTCACAACTCTTTTTGCTTTAGTCATCGTTGAAAGAAAATCTCTCGTTGATTTCATAACAGTTGATGTGTCGAGGTCAAAAATTCCTATTATATCTTCAGTTGTAATAATTGTGTCCTGACCAAGGTGTAAAAACATTATACCACCGCTTTACTTTTTAACTTTGCCGTCTGCAATTTTAAATGTTTTATCCGATTTGATTTTTCTTAAATGCGATCTGTCACAGCAGGTAACAAAAACCTGCCATCCGTCGAAATATTTAATAAGATATTTCTGTCTTTTTCCGTCGAGCTCACTCATAACATCGTCAAGCAGAGCTATCGGCTGTTCACCTGAATATTTTTTTAAAATAGATGCTTCACTTAATTTAAGAGCAAGTGCACACGAACGCTGCTGACCCTGTGAGCCGTAGCTTCTTGCATCCATACCGTTTAAAAGTATATTAAGATCATCCTTATGCGGTCCCGAATTTGTTACAAGTCGCATAATATCTTTTTTATGATTTTTCACCGTCTCATTATAAAGGATTTCTGCCCACTCCTGAGCGTTATTTCCTGTTTCCTTAAGTGAATTAAGATATGAAATCTCCATCTGCTCTCTGTCAGAAGAAATTTCACGATAAACATCTGCAGAAAACTCTTTTAAATCTTCAATATAATTTAGTCTGTATTCAATAATCTTTCCACCATATCGTGCAACCTCTTCATCAAAGGCGAAAAGGAGATCTTCACCACGTGAGGTCTGATTAATCTGCTTTAAAAGCGCGTTACGCTGAAAGACAGCCTTGTTATATTTTGAAAGTAAAACCGCGTAATTCGGCTTCACAAGGCTTATGGCGATGTCTAAAAATTTTCTCTTTTCAGAAGGGCCGTCCTTTATAACAGAAAGAACAGACGGTGAAAAAACCACCGCCTGAAATTCTCCTAAAAATTTTCTCGGCGAGATCTGTTTGATACCGTTCAGATAAGCTTCCTTCTGATTATTTATAATAAGCTTGGCTGTCTGCGGTCTGTCATATGAAAAGAAATCCATGCTGATTTCAGAATAAGACTCATCTTTTTTGATTAGCTCGATGTTTTTTCTTGTTCTGAAGCTGTTACATCCCGTAAAGAGCCATATGCTTTCGATAATATTAGTCTTACCGTGACCGTTTTCACCGTAAATTACGTTGATTCCGTTCACGGGTTCTATTTCGATATGCTCAATGTTACGGAAATTTCTGATTACATGGTTTTCAATATTCATATCAAACTATCTCGTATACCGTATTTTCAAATTCAACCTTGTCACCCGGATGAAGTTTTTTACCTCTCTGAGTGCAGATTTCGTTATTCACCTTAATTTCGCCGTCCTGAATGACAATTTTTGCGTGTCCGCCTGACTGAACAGCATCACAAAGCTTGAGAAAAGAATCAAGACGGATAAACTCTGTCTGAATACTTCTCTGAACAACGGGTTTTTCTTTTATTTTTAATCTTATTTTTCTTTTATCAATCATTTTTCTTCAACCTCACAGGAAGAACGAGGAAAATAAAGCTTTCGCCCTCAGTCGGAAGGATAAGAATAGGGGAGAGAGCACCGTTAAGAAGCATTTTTACTCTGTCTGTGTTACAAGCCTTGAGTGCATCAAGAAGATAACGGTTATTGAATCCGATTTCAACTCTGTTACCCTCTACATCTGCAGAAACCTTGTCATTAGCTGTGCCGAGAGCAGCAATACTTGAAATTCTGATAAAATCAGTATCAAAAACACAGTTTATAAGACTCTTTGTCCTGTCAGTGATGATAAGAGATGTTCTTTCGATACTGTCGATAAGGCTTCTTGTATCAACTTCAACAGTTGTAGCAACAGACTGTGGAATAGTTGACTTATAATTAAGAAATTCACCCTCAAGAAGTCTTGAAATAATGCTGTAGCCGTTAACCTCGAAAATGATGTGACGGTTGCCAAGACCTATTGAAACAATTCCTTCTTCATTATCGCTGTCTTCAACAGAAAGCTTGAAAATTTCAGACATTGTCTTAGCAGGAACGATAAATGAAATATCCTCGCCGTGATAGTCGATTTTTTCAGTACGGATAGCCATTCTGAAACCATCAACTGCAATGAGCTTTATCTCACCGTCAGAAATCTCAAATCTGATACCTGTATAAACAACCTTTGCATCAGTAACAGCGACAGCGAAGATAGTCTGCTTTACCATTTCTGAAAGCATCTTTCTGTTCACATCGATAGTGAAGCTGCCCTGAACTGTCGGCAATTCGGGATAATCTTCAGCAGAAATTCCCATAATTTCATATTTGATATCACCGCTGCGGATAGTTGCGAAATTTCTTTCGTCACAGTCGATTGTAACAGTCTGATTAGGAATTCTGCGAAGAATTTCACAAAGAACCTTTGCATTAAGTACAATTGAACCTGCTTCTTCAACCTTAGCGTAGATTGTTGTGTTGATACCTATTTCAAGGTCGTATCCTGTAAGATTAAGTTCGCTGTTCACAGCTTTGATAAGAATACCTTCAGTGCCGGGAATTGTTGACTTTGCAGACACGGCTCTCTGAACGTTCTGACAAGCTGTTGAGAGTGATGATGTTTCACAAACGAATTTCATTCTGATTCCTCCATAAGTAATGTTTTTTAATAACATTACAATGATATCCGACCATCCGGTCGTGTGAAATTTTTGCTCATTAGCAAAAATCAGGGTCTGTGACGCTTACTTTTTAATAGCTTTATTATTCAGCGGTCAGACGAAAATAAAATCTTAATAAATAATATATTATATATATATTTAAGTAGTAGTAGTAGGGGCTGTTTAAAGTGTGGAAAACTCAGACAAGCCTTTAATATCAACGTTTTTCGCCTGAAATTTCTAACATCACGGATGTTTAAAATTTGTGGAAAAAATTGTTAAATAAAAGTCAGTGTTGAAAGTGTGGAAAGATGTTGAAAGAATGTTAAAGAAAGTGTGGAAACTTTACTTTGGCAGAGTGATAAATTTTTTATAAAATCTGTCTTCCTTCAAGCGCTCTTGTGAGGGTTACTTCGTCAGCATATTCAAGGTCAGCACCGACGGGTACACCGTAAGCGAGTCTTGAAACCTTAATTCCCATCGGTTTTATAAGCCTTGAGATGTACATAGCAGTGGCTTCACCTTCAACTGTCGGGTTTGTAGCCATAATTATTTCCTGAACTTCATCGTTGCTGAGTCTTTTTAAAAGCTCCTTGATAGTGATTTCATCAGGACCTATTCCGTTCATCGGAGAAATCGAGCCGTGAAGCACGTGATACATTCCGTTGAATTCATGTGTACGCTCAATAGCAATAACATCCTTTGAGCTTTCGACAACACAGATTGTTGAACGGTCTCTTTTTTCATCGAGGCAGATATTGCAGACGTCTGAATCAGTAAGATCACAGCAGACTGAGCAACGGTGAATTTTTTCGTGAGCCAACATAATCGTATCGGCAAATCTTTTCGCTTCTGCGTCAGTCATACTCAGAATATGAAAAGCTAATTTCTGAGCACTTTTGTGACCTATACCCGGAAGACGTTCAAACTGCTCGATAAGGTTGGCAAGAGGTACTACGTTTCTTGCCATCAGAAAAGACCCGGGATTGAAAGGCCGCCCTTAGCCTTTTCCATACCCTGCTCCATTGCATCGTTAGCCTTCTTGATGCTCTCATTAAGAGCAGAAATAAGAAGATCTTCGAGCATTTCGATATCTTCAGGATCAACTATTTCAGGCTTCATTTTTACAGCGAGAACTTCGTGAGAACCGTTTACTGTTACTTCAACAGCACCGCCGCCTACAGAAGCTGTGAATTCACTTGCCTCTACTTCAGCCTGCATTTTCTGCATATCTTCCTGCATTTTCTGGATCTGCTTCATCATATTGCCCTGGCCGCCTGCGTTGGGGATTCTTGCTTTCATAATTCATTATCCTTTCATATTAAAGAGTATTGTCTGTCATCTTCCTGAACGCTTTATATAAAAACGGGAAGAAATAAAAGACAGAAATAAATAATTTATTTTTTGAAGAAATGTCTGAACATTTCAAATAAACCTTGAGATATTTTTTAAAGTATTTTTTAATAGGCTTTTTGAATTTTTTTTCGTTCTCTGTTCCTTTTATATTGAATCGGTAAGAGAGAAGAAGCTTCATTCCTCTTTCAAGATAAAATGAGGAAGTGAGAGAATTTTTCAAAGCCTTGAATTTTTCATAGGCTATAAAACGGGTTTCGATAAGATCAAACCATTTTTCGTGCCATACTTCCGTGTAGCTTACACTTTCAAGGTTTGTGTAGTAGCAGTAAAGAGGGGAGTCGACGAGAAAAACTTTATCAGTTTTAGTCCATATATCGGCACAGAAAATGGTATCTTCACCGATTTTATATTTTAAAAATTTTTCGCTTTTTTCAATCAGTTTTTTACTGATTAATTTCATACACGCAGAGGTGAGTGTAAGTTCATTTTTTGCTACGAAATCCATATCATAAAAATTAATAAATTCTTCACTCTGACATTCTCTGCAGTTATATTCGAAATTTTTAATATTAAATTCAGAAGTTTTTTCGTAACGGCAGACAGAAATTTCGCAGTTATTTTCATTGATTGCACGAAGTAAAAATTCATACATCTGCGGCTGAATGAAATCGTCTGAATCTACGAAACCGAGATATTTACCTTCTGAATTATCAATGCCGAAATTTCTCGCAGATGAAACACCCTTTGCGGGATTTTTAAAAGCTTTGATACGGCTGTCTTTTTCAGAATATTTCTTTATTATTTCAAAGGTTGAGTCTGTGCTGTTATCGTCAACACAGATTACTTCAAAATCAGTAAAGGTCTGAGCGAGTATACTTTCAAGACAGCGTGAAATATTTTTTTCTTCATTGAATGACGGAACAATTATGCTGATTAAGGGTGATTTTTCACCGTTCATAATTACACGTCCTTAAAGATTATTTATTTTATTAACAAGGTCTGCAAGAGGATCGTTTGATCTTGCATTGTTATCATCGGATTTGTAAATTCCGAGTCTGTATTTTCTGCCGGTAACCTCATAAACTGCAGTTTTAATTGCATTTGCGTGGTTACCCTGACGGATAAACTGTGAAAATACGGGATTATCACACTTAATGAGAAGGAATTCTCCTCTGATGTAAGCTGAGGAAATACCTAAAATTCCGAGAAGAGGCTTATCAGTAACGTTGAGCTTTTCAAGCACTTCACCCCAGCCTGTGAAGAGTACATCCTCGTCCGTAGAAACGGCTGTCTGCTGAGCAGGAGCAGTCGGCTGCACGGGAGCAGGTTTTTCTTCTTTCACTTCGGGTTCAGATTTTACTTCAGTTTTTACTTCAGGCTTAGGTTCAGAATTTTCTTTTTTCTCTGAAGGAGCAGAAACTGAAATCTTACCGTCCTTTAAAGCATTTTCAAGTTTCTCAAGACGTGCCATTACAGCAGAGTCATCACTTGAAATATCAGGAAGACAGAGTTTTACTGCACACATCTCCATCTGCGTACGCTTACTCATTGAGTTTTTAAGTACTGCAGCACATTCTTCAAGAGTGGTGATGTAATAAAGAACTCTGAAAAGTGTTGTTTTTTCAGCCTGCTTTTTATAAAGCTCAAGGTCTATATCCGTACAGACTATCAGCTGCTGGGGATTTTTGACCGTTTTGATAATCATAATATTACGGAAATGATTTATAAGCTCAGAGCAGAGTCTTTCCATATCACAAGAATCGCCGTGAAGCTTTGAGATAAGCGAAAGCACCTCTGAAGGATTGTTTGAGTTTATATTGTCAACGAGATCAAAAAGGTAATCTTTACCTGCGAGACCTGCAGCGTTGCTTACAACTGCTGATGTAACGTGGTCTGAAATACCTGAGCATCTGTCGAGGATTGAAAGAGCATCACGCATAGCACCGTCTGCAATTCTTGCGATAAGAAGTGCTGCGTCATCGTCGATTTCTATATTTTCATTTTCTGCAACGTGAAGAAGACGTGAAGTAATATTTTCGGGAGTAATTCTGTGAAAATCAAATCTCTGGCAACGTGAAAGAATCGTCGCGGGAAGCTTGTGCACTTCAGTTGTAGCAAGAATGAACTTAACGTGTTCAGGAGGCTCTTCGAGAGTTTTGAGAAGTGCATTGAATGCACCGATAGAAAGCATATGAACCTCGTCGATGATATAAACACGGTACTTTGTGTGTACGGGAGTGTAGTTTACTTCGTCACGGAGGTCACGGATATTTTCAACGCTGTTGTTACTCGCTGCGTCGATTTCAACTACGTCGAGAATTGAACCGTCGTCGAGTCCTTTACATACAGCACATTCGTTACAGGGGTTACCGTCAACGGGATTGAGGCAGTTTGCAGCTTTTGCAAGAATTTTTGCACAGGTGGTCTTACCCGTACCTCTTGAGCCTGTGAAAAGGTAAGCGTGAGAAACCTTGCCGATCTGAACCTCGTGAGCAAGAGTAGAAGTAATATGTTCCTGACCTACAACGTCTGCAAAAGTCTGCGGACGCCACTTACGATAAAGCACTCTGTACAAAAAATCACCCCTTCAGAAGTTTTATATAAAAATAAAAAAGCATTATCTCAGTCATATGGTGCGCAGGCCGTACTGTGTCGCACGGTGTTAACCTCTTAATGCTGCTCGGTTCCCCGCCTGACATGGTTCGTGG
>JAXJUJ010000187.1:0-20984 GCA_036309125.1 Acutalibacteraceae bacterium
CCTGCTATTCCGTATGCGCCGCCGACCTCAGATCCGACGTATGTCGCCATATTGATAGCAAACGGGCCGGGTGTGCTTTCACTGACAGCGATGAAGTTGACAACGGATGAAAGCTCCATCCATTTGTGTGCAACGACCTCCTCCTGCATAAGAGGAAGCATTGCGTAACCACCACCGAAGGTGAATGCACCTATTTTAAAAAACGTGAGGAAAAGATCAAGGAAAATATTCATTTCTCATTCCTCCTTTTTGCGATTGCTGAGGTAACGAGACCGAATACAGCACAGCCGATGATAACGAAAAGCACGTTAATGTCAAAGAATGCCGTGATAAGGAATGATGCTGCGATAACGATGTATGAAACTATGTTTTTCGGAGCTTTTTTGTACATTCCCACAAGTGCCTTGATGAGAAGAGCAAGAACACCTGCACGGATGCCGTTGAAGGCATACTGCACAGCCTTGATTTCCTGAAACTGTCTGAGCACAAATGAAATTGCGAGAATTATAACAAACGAAGGGAGGACTACGCCTGTCGTCGCAAAGAATGCACCCCAGAAGCCTGCCACACGGTAGCCGACGAAGGTTGCAGAGTTGATTGCAATCGGGCCGGGGGTTGACTCTGCGATAGCGATGATTTCAAGAATATCGTCATCAGTTATCCACTTTTTCTTTTCAACGATTTCTTTCTGAATGATAGGGATCATCGCATAGCCTCCACCGAATGTGAAGGCACCGATTTTCAGAAACGTAATAAAAAGCTGTAATGCTTTGGAAAACTTGCTCATTTCTGTCACTGTTCCTCTTTTTCTTTATTTTCAAACTCATCGGGAACTGACAGCAGATCCCAACGTGACTTTTTATTTTTATTATCTATATCAGCACGGACAAGTTTATAAATAGTTGCCGCTATCGGAACAGCGATAAGCATTCCGAGGATACCTGAAACTCCGCCACCGATAGTAACTGCAGCAAGTACCCAGAGTCCCGGGAGACCCGTTGAGTTTCCTACAACCTTCGGATAAATGAAGTTACCCTCGATCTGCTGAAGGATGATAACAAATACTATGAAAATCAAAGCCTTGATCGGTGAATCCATAAGTATAAGGAATGCACCGACACCTGCACCGATAAGTCCGCCAAAGATAGGGATAAGTGCTGTAAATCCCATCAATGCACCGATCATAGGAGCATACGGAATCTTAAGAATATACATACCTATCGTACAAAGCACACCGAGGATAACAGCCTCAAGACACTGACCTACTATAAATCTGCGGAAAGAATCATTCATTACAGTACATATCTGTGTCAGCTTCGCATAAATTCGCTCAGGCAGATAGTGCGATGTAACTTTTTTAAGCTGTCTTAAAAGTCTGTCTCTTTCCACGAGTACATAGACTGAGAATATTATTGTAATAACTGTGTTTGCAAGTGTTGCGAAAACGGAAGAAATAGCTGTAACTGCAACCTCTACGGTGCTTCCGATTCCTTCAGCGAGGGTGCCTGCCATATCTCCGAGCTTTGACTGCCAGTCAAATTCACTGATAGCATTTACTACATTCTTTGAAAGGAATTCATTTTCCCTGAGCTTAGTCATCACGAATTCTGCTGCAGGAGGAATCTTTGCAAAAAGCATCTTTATACAAGCTACAAACTGCGGTGCTACAAGCACTACGATAAGTGCAATCACACCGACAATAGACACTGCAGCTCCTACAAGACAGATTCCCTTACGCACTTTTGAAAAAGCTTTGCTTTGCTTTTTAGGGAAAAAATGTCTTTCATAAAAGCTCATCAGAATATTGATAGGATACGCAAGTATGAAACCGAAAATTATAGGCTTAGCCGCTGAAAAAACCGCACCGAGCACATCTGCTATATTGGGCCAGTAACGTGTTGTAAGATATACTACAAGTATTGCGGCTGTCAGGCTGAATATGAGTTTCAGGTCAAATTTCTTCACCGAAAACCACTCCTTTTTTATGCACAATCAAAAGATAAATTATTATATCACAGAAAATATAAACAATCAATAATGAACATACAATATATTATGATAATAAAAGAGGCAGTCTGTATTCAGACCGCCTCTTCCGTTTTTAGTTGTGATAATAAATTCTGTTTGTTACAAAGGTAGTTATACCTTCATTTACCCACTTGAACATCGTCTCAGGAGTATCAACCGTCCAGCAGGCAAGTTCAATTCCGTTCTTTTTAAGCTCATCGATTTTTTCAGGAGTATTTGCTTTGTGATTTGCGTTGAAGCTGACTCCCATATTTTCAGCTTCGAGGCATTTCTGCATTTCTTCATCTGTCAGTTTTGAAACAAGCATGAAAATTTTAATTTCCTTATTTTTCTCTCTTACAAGCTCGAGTGCCTCACGCTCAAACGAAATGATCGAACAGCTTTTGGTGTAGCCGTACTTCTCAATGATTTCAAGAAGCTTTGTGATGCCGTCTGCGGTATAGTCCTTGATTTCAATCATCGGGATAATGTTATATTCCATACACGTCCTGAGTGCCTGTTCAAGAGTCGGTACCTTCAGATTGTCGTACTCATCCGCATTCGCGCCCTTCACTACGTTACAGGCAACAAGATCGTAATAAGTGTATGATGAAACCTTGCCTTTTTTATCGCATACAGACTTGATGTTTTCATCGTGCATAAGCACCCACACACCGTCCTTGGTCTGACGGATGTCAATTTCGACGTAATCAAATCCGTATTCTGCTGCTTTCTGAATTGCAGGAAGCGTATTTTCGGGTGCCTGAGCCGAATATCCGCGATGTGCGACGAGAGTTATTCTGCTTCTGTCCTTTTCTGCAGTAAGGATTTCAGTCAACTGCAAGGGCGTTTTCGGTTCAAAGCGTTCGCGATCCATCATAAGCATCGAAATCACAGGAAAAACAACTATTGCGACTGCAAGAATCACTGCAACCGCAATCGGCCATTTTTTTCTTTTGATTATTCTTAACTTTCGTTTAATCTGCTCTTTGTTCATAATATCATTTACCTAAGACAATTGCCCTGTGCCACTGACACAAGGCAATGTAATTATCCATTTATCCGTTGAGAGCTTTGAAGCTGTCTTTATTGTTTTTATAAAGAGTTTTGAACACTGCGAAGTTCTTATCGTAGACAGCTCTGTTTTCTTTATTCGGCTTGAATGTCTTTACTGCAGGAACAAAATCCTTAACCTTTGCAACATTTTCGATAACACCAAGTCCGATTGCGACCATAGCCGCTGCACCGACAGCACCGATATCCTGAGGACGGTTAACTGTTTCTACAGTCTTGCCCGTGATATCTGCAAGAATCTGACAGGTAACATCTGAAAGTGCACCACCGCCAACAAAACGGATTGTATCTGAGGTCTTGATCTTCTTATCCTGTGCTTCAAGCATCCAGTTGAGGTGGAAGCATACACCCTCGATTACTGCACGAAGCATCTGAGATTTGCCTGTATCGATGCTGATATTGAAGAACATACCTGCAGCGTTCGGATCTTCAAACGGGCAACGGTTACCGTGAAGCCACGGTGTAAAGATAACTCCGCCTGCACCTGCAGGAACCTTACTGATAACCTCAGTCATATATTCATAAAGGCTTGTGTATTCCGTTTCGGGGTCTTCGGCAACATCAAGCTTCTCCTTGAAAATACCGATTTCATCAAGGCAAAGATGGTCGCGTACCCACTCAAGGCACTTACCTGCTGTTTCAAGCTCTGCAAAGTAGTTGAATGTATCAGGATCAGCACCAACGATAGCTGCAATCATTGCTGATGTATCAACAAGCTGCTTTTCAACAACTGTACCTACCCAGCCTGATGTACCCTGATAAACGTGTGTATCACCGACAGCGCCACTACCTGCACCTACACCGATGAGAGAAGCGTCACCGCCACCACCGAATACAGGTGTGCCTTCAGCAAGACCAAGCTGTGCAGCTGCCTTTGCAGTTACCTTGCCGACGATATCGGTTGATTTTACGATATCGGGAAGATGATCCATATTTACATCGAAAATACCTGCAACACTCTTACTCCAGCATTCCTTGCCCTTTCTTGTGTCATAAAGAAGAGTAGCAAAAGCTGAATCCTTTGTCATTGCGAAAACATCAGTACAGCGTGTGATGAGGAAATCCTTAACATCGAGCCACTTATATGTCTTCTTATAGTTTTCAGGCTCGTTTGCCTCAACCCATTTATATTTATAAACAGGGTCTTTAACACTGCAGGCAACAGCACCCGTCGCAATGAGCGACTTGAGAAGAGGCACAATGTTTGCACCTGCAATCTGAATACCGTATGCCATATATTTTTTCAGTTCTTCCTTCGCACGCTGATCCATATAACTCATCGCTCTGCGTACAGGGTTGCCGTCTTTGTCAACCAATACAAGACCCTGAGCCTGTGAGCAGAAGGAAATACCTGCAATCTGCGAAGGCTCGATATCCGTTTTTTCAAAAAGCTCCTTTGTCGTGGTGCACATCGCACCCCACCATTCTTCGGGATCCTGCTCTGCGCCGCCGTTGCCGACCATATAAAGATTATACGCACCGTATGCATTTGCAACAGGTTTGATTGTCTTGTCAATCTCAAAAAGACAGGTCTTCATGCCGGTTGTACCGACATCGTATGCAATAACATAAATAGCCATTTGTAAACCCCCAAAAATTATCATCGGAAAGAGTCCGATATATCGTCAGATACATTCTATCACAAAATTGCAAAAATTTGTAAATATTTTTTAAAAAAATACAAAAATTCTTTAATTTTTTTATTATATATGATATACTTTATCTTGGGTATAAAGCAAACTGCATTATATTGCAAAAAATTACATACATCGGAGGAATTAAAATGGCTAATACTTTCGCTATCACCAAGTATCTTGACGCTGATGCTGTTACGAAACAGCTTGATGCGCTCATCAAGAAGCCCATCTACAGTGTTAAACCCGAAGCATTGAAAAAGTATGAAGAAGAATACTTTGCAAAGAAGTGCGTAAAATCAAAGGAAATGATTGACATTGCTAAGGGTCGTATCCCCGGCGGCGTTCAGCACAACCTCGCATTCAACTATCCGTTCCCCCTCGTTTTCACTAAGGCTTCAGGTAACAAGCTTTATGACATCGACGGCAACGAATACTACGACTTCCTTCAGGCAGGCGGTCCGACAATCGTTGGCAGCAACCCTGAGTCAGTCCGTAACAAGGTAATCGAGCTCCTTAACGATTGCGGTCCTTCAACAGGTCTTTTCCACGAGTATGAGTACAAGCTCGCAAACAAGATCGCTGAGTGCGTTCCCTCAGTTGAAATGTTCCGTATGCTCGGTTCAGGTACTGAAGCATGTATGTGCGCTGTTCGTGTTGCACGTCTTGCTACAGGTAAGAAGAACATCCTTAAAATGGGTGGTGCATACCACGGTTGGTCAGATCAGATGGCTTACGGTATGAGAGTTCCCGGTACAAAGAACCTTCAGTCACCCGGTGTTCCGATGTTCGTATTCAAGCATACAGATGAATTCTTCCCGAACGATCTTGAAGATCTCGAGAAGAAGCTTAAGAAGAACCAGCTCATCGGTGGTACTGCAGCAGTATTCCTTGAGCCTGTTGGTCCTGAAAGCGGCACACGTCCTCTCAGCAAGGCATTTGTTAAGGGCGTTGAAAAGCTTTGCCGTAAATACGGCTCACTCCTCGTATTCGATGAGGTTGTTACAGGTTTCCGTATCGGCGTTTCAGGTGCTCAGGGTTACTTCGGCGTAGATCCCGACCTTACAATCTTCGGTAAGATCATTGCAGGTGGTTATCCGGGTGCAGGCGGTATCGGCGGTCATAAGGACGTTATGGCTCACCTCGGTGCAGGTCTTGACGGTTCAGGTAAGAAGGTTAAGAAGGCAATGTGCGGCGGTACAATGGCTGCGACTCCCCTTTCTTGCGTTGCAGGTTACTACACACTCTGTGAAATCGAAGAGTCAAAGGCTTGTGAGAAGGCAGGACTTATGGGTGACAGACTTATCAAGGGTCTCCAGAAGTCAATCGAGAAGCACAACCTTCCCTTCGTAGCATTCAACCAGGGTTCAATCTGTCACCTCGATACAGTAGGTACAATGCACTACTCAATCGACTGGTCAAAGCCGTGGCAGATCCCCGATGTTCTCAAGCAGACAAGTGCTCGTAAGAAGGAAATGGAGCATATGGGTGCTGCTTATATGGCAGAAGGTATGGTTACACTTGCAGGTAGCCGTCTTTACACAAGTGCTGCTTACACAGAAGAAGACATCGACGATGCAATCGCACGTTTCGACAGAGTATTCGACAACTGCGGCAGAATCGGCTGATCAAATTAATATAAAATCAGGAGAAAAATTATGGCTTATAATATTCAGGAAGCAAAAGAGCTTGTTGTTGAAGCAGGCAAAAAGCTTTTGGAAACGGGACTTATCGCCCGTACTTGGGGTAACGTAAGCGCAAGAATTTCAGACACACAGTTTGTTATCACTCCGAGTGGCAGAGCTTACGAAACACTCACTCCTGACGATATCGTTGTCGTTAATATTGCTGACTGCAGTTATGAAGGCGACATCAAACCGTCAAGTGAAAAAGGTGTTCACGCTGACGCTTACAGACTT
The DNA here is from genome assembly GCA_036309125.1 of Acutalibacteraceae bacterium. Lineage (GTDB taxonomy): Bacteria > Bacillota > Clostridia > Oscillospirales > Acutalibacteraceae > CAG-488. The sequence continues at coordinate 6,635 of JAXJUJ010000187.1, forward strand.
CGCCCCGAAGAAAATTTTGTTATCCACACACATCAGATCAAGGCATCTGTTGTAGGTGCATCAGGACTTAACATTGAAGCTATCCCTGAGAAGTATGCAGCCCTCTTTGGTGACTGTGTACCCGTTGCTGATTACGGTATGCCCTCAACCTCAAAGCTTCGCAATGCTGTTGCAAAGGCTTATGAAGAGTATCCGAACAGCAAGGCTATTCTTATGAAGCAGCACGGTGCAGTTGTTACAGGTAAGAGCTTCGAGGAAGCTTTCGAGGTTGTTTCAGAGCTTGAAAACCTTTGCGAGGAGAAGATCCAGAAAGCTTATCAGGTTTACGAAGGAACAGCAAATTACTCACGTACAGCTATGTACAACAGCTACATCAAGGCTGTCGGAAGCGGCAGAATGCCCAAGACAATTGCTGACTTCGGTGAAAGCGCAAGAATCGGCTCAAAGTTTGAGATTCATTTCAAAAACGGCAAGAGCTTTACTGTTGACATCAAGACAGGTAAATCAACTGCAGAAGAAAAGGTTCCTGCAGCAGCACTTGTTCACGCTGAGATTTACAAGGCTTCTGATGTTGATTACATCAAGCACCTTACTGCAAGTGAAATCATCGCAGTAAGCATCGCTCAGAAGGAAATCAATCCCCGCCTTGACGACTTTGCTCAGATCGCAGGAACAAAGATCGGCAGCTTCAAGTGGGACGGTTCAAAAGCTTCAGGTAAAGCTGCAGCTAAGGCTCTCGCAGGCAACAATGCAGTTCTTATCGCTGGTGCAGGCGCAGGTGCTCTTTGCACAGGCACAAAGCTCAGCGACCTTGACGCAGTTGAGCTCATTATGGCAAGAGAATGTCAGACAATCATCGGTTCTGTATTCTTCGGTGCAGGTGACACACTCAGCCCCATCGACGCAAAGATTATGAGAGTTATTTACCAGACAAAATACTCTAAAAAAGCTGAGTAATTAATCTACAATAAAAAATACGGCTTGTACATTGATTTGTACAAGCCGTTATTTTTATTCAAAGAATATGTAAAGATGCAATCCGGATGCACTTTCCATATAGCTGACACTTTCTGTGTCTGTCATAATATCAAAAAACCTCTGATTATCAAAAAGATCTTTTTCAGCCTTCACTCTTTCAGACACGGAGCCGAACTTTATGACTGCGAAGTTTTCCTGTGGCTGATTTGCGATTATTTCTTTGACAGTGTAGTAGTTATACTTTTTACAGTACAGATCCTTATATGTATAGTAGTTATAATCATATTCAGTGCAAGGCTCTGAAGCAGTATCGTCCGGCACAAAGGAATTTGTCATTTCAAGCTCATTACGGGTGAGAGCGAAATAATCGTGAGTGTAGTCGAGATATTTTCTGAGCTCTGCCGAGTCAAATCCCGTATCATCCCACGTCAGGTCAAAGTAGTAATATTCGCCGTCTATTTCGCAGTAATTCCATACGTGTCCGCTGAAAAAATCACCTTGCGCTACCGTATCAAACTCTGCACCACAGACAATATCAAGCTTCTGCATAATAGATGTAAACGCAAGTGTGTAGCCGCTGCAGACTGTCTTTCCTTCGATAAGACAGCCATAGGCTGAGTATCCCGGTAAAGCTGAATCTGTCTCATCAGCAAGACTGTGATCATAGTCAGCTATGCTAAGAATCTCATCGTACACATAGAGTATGGAATCAAAATCAGAAGCTTTCGTCTTCGCCTCATTGACTATCTCCTCAACCTTTTCGTCATAAACCTCTTTTTTCTCGAGCATTTCCTTTTCAGTTAAAGAGTAGCTAGGTTTTGCACTAAGAGTATATTCATTGCCCGATTGTCTTTCTTCAAGCACATATGAGTTAGCATCTACCCAGAAATAATCAGGCTGTTCGTATGCGATTTCTCTGTAATACTCATCAATCCACTCTTCGACATCCTTCATATCTTTTTCAGAGTCGAATTCATCGATGTAGATTACATCATTATAGCCGGCAAAACCTGCACAAAGCTTTGCATAATATTCTCTATTCTGTTCACTGAGTGAGCTGTAGACAGGATAGAGATGAGCTTTGCTTTCCAACGCTTCCTCAGTTTCCTGATAAGATACCTCTGCCACCACACCATCGGAATAAATTCCCATAATTTCTCGGGCAGCAAACGCTCCGCCAAACAAAATTATCGCTATAAGCAGGATAGTACCGAGCTTTTTCATTTTTCTTCCCTCATCTCAACTCTGTCATTTGCTTTTTTACTTCTGAGATTTTTAAAAAAATCTGTCAGTATCGCTGAACACTCCTCCTGCATAAATCCGCTGACCGTTTTAGGCTTATGATTATACGGCAGTTCAAAAAGATTTACGACACTTGAACAGGAGCCTGCCTTGTAGTCGGATGCACCGTACACAAGACGCTTTATACGACTGTTGATTATAGCTCCCGTACACATCGGACACGGTTCAAGAGTGACGTACATATCACACTGCCACAATCGCCATCCGCCAAGCCTCCTGCAAGCTTCATCGATCGCTTCCAGCTCAGCGTGTGCAAGAGCGTTTTTATTTTTCTCACGTCGGTTACGTCCCCTGCCAACGATTTCATCTCCCAACACAACAACAGCACCTACGGGAACTTCACCCTCTTCAGCCGCCTGAGCAGCGAGAGCCAACGCTTCTTTCATAAAGTAAAAATCATCCATATCGTCCAACCATCCGTCATACAGACATAGTTATCAGGATCATAAATGCAAGGAAAACGCACGAGCATATAGTCAGAATCATTGAAGCAGTATACATTTTTCTCGGCTTTATGCTTTTTTCCGTCTTTATCTTACGAATCCACTTAAGCAAAAAGAATACCGGGAAAAACAGTCCTGCATACATCACCAGAAGTCCGAGAACACCGGTAAGCTGTGTCAGCCCGACTGATGTGAAAATCGCAAAGAAAAGAGCAATCGTTATAGTCGGAGTTGCAGCAAAAGCTCCTTTTTTAAGAGTCTTATGCTTATTCATAACTGTTGTGTCCTTTTTAGTCCTGATGCTGCAGTTCATTCTGAATACTATCATAGCTGCCACACCCAGAAGAATAAGTGCAGCCGTCACTACGTAGTAAATCACTACACTCGCACTCGGATACTTTTCAAAATAGACACTGAAAATGACCGACAGCAGGTTATTGAGAAAATGTATCGTGACACTCGTCCAGATGCTCTTTGTCTTGATACAGAAATATCCCAACGATACGCCTGCCACGAATGCAAAAGGAATCTGCACCATATTAGCATGAACAATAGCAAAGCAGAAGGATGATGCAAGAATCGCAAACCAATCGCCATACTTGCGTAAAGGCTGCATCACAACTCCTCTGAAGGCAAACTCTTCAAGAAGAGCAGGCATTACTGCCGTATTTACTATAAAAATCAGAATACCTATCGCAGAAGTCGGAATAGCCATTCCCTCTGAACCCGAAAAGAACGTTACACCAAAAAAACTGAGAAATACAGAAAAAAATGATGTAGCAGCATTTCCTATCAGACATAGTCCGAGACCTGCAAAAACGCCCAGAATATAAAGCATCCATGATTTAGGTTTATTAAAAACAAGCATTTTGTTACGGTCTTCGGATTTGCTCATAAAAAACACAACCAATGCCGGAACAAGCATATAAATTATCTGTGTAATAACACCCATACCCATTGAGAAAGGAGCATCCGTCACATAATCCGCTCCTGAAAACATTGCTAAAAAGAAAGATGCCACAATCTGCATCATAAAAATGCCGAGCATAAGTGCGCCAGCCATCAGACCTCTTCGGCTCAGCTCTTCAAACTCTTTATCCACTACAGGATTATGCCCGCCGAACATCTTATAAAGATTCTGATAGTAACTGTATACGCCTGAGTTTGCAGCATATGTCTGCTGATTATAACCGTTATATGTGTTGTACCCGTTATTATAATAACCGCTGGCATCGTAAGTGCCATAACTGTAAATACGTCTGTACTGATCGTTGTATGGATTGTATTGGCCGTTATATTGGTTATACTGATTATGATTATAATACGGATTGTTGTACGGGGTATTAAATTGGGTATAGTAACCCTGTGAATTATCATATCCCTGGGGTTGATTGCCATTGTAATAATTCGGGTTATTATCCATTATATCGCCTCGCTTATTCGACAAAACTTTCAGATAATTTATTATATCCTAAACTATACTTTTTATCAAGATTAACAATTGTTAACTTTTTAAGAACAAGAAAAGACTTGTTTTTTGCCCGGAAGTATTGTATACTTATGGGGTATATAAATAAAAAGGAGATGAGTCTATGGACCCAATCAAGGTTGACTTCACCGGCAAGTCCGAAAAAGGACCGGACAAAAAGACAGGTGTGGTTATTCCTCCTGAGAAAAAGGGACTTAAAATAGCGATCAACGTAATTCTCACCGCTATCTTCGGTGCAATACTTTACTACTTTATGCTCCCCGTTTTCAATTTCAAGTCAATTTTAATGTACGCATTTATCGGTGCATTATGTGTTTTCTACTGTGTTGTAAACTACATCACAAGTGGCGCACTCAGAACACCGGACTACTCACCGTACGCTAAAAAATCATCACTCGTACCTAAAATCATCATCGGTGTGCTTCTCGTAGTAGTTGCACTCGGCTATGTTGTTTCATCAGTTGTTTTCCGTGCAGTAGACTATGCTAAGATCATCGATGTACAGAACGGTGATTTTGCAGCTGAGGTTGATGAAGCAGATTTCTCACACGTTCCCGTTATCGACGAAGCAACTACTGCAGTGCTCGCAGAGCGTGCTGTTTCTGACCTTGACAAGCTAGGCTACGTTTCACAGTTCACTGTTCAGCCGAACTACTATCAGATCAACTACAAGGACGTTCCTGTACGTGTTGTTCCGTTGCAGTATTCAAACATCATCAAATGGTTCACTAACGCTAAGAACGGTCTCCCCGCTTACGTTATCGTTGATGCAACAAATCAGGATGCAGAGCTCGTTGAAGTAAAGGGCGGTATTAAATATTCTGCTGCAGATCACTTCCAGCACAACGTTACACGTCACGTCCGTTTCAAATATCCGACTTATCTTCTTGATAATCCGACATTTGAAATCAATGATGAAGGACATCCGTTCTGGATTTTCGCAAAGCTCGATATGACTATCGGTCTTTTCGGAGGTAAGGATGTTACAGGCGCAATCATCTGCGATGCTGTAACAGGTGAATGCAACGAGTATTCGCTCGAGGAAATCCGTACAAAGTCTGACCTTCAGTGGATCGACCGTGTATATTCAGCTGAGCTTCTTAATGAGCAGTATAACTTCTTCGGAAGATATCAGGGCGGATTCTGGAACTCAATCCTCGGTCAGAAAAACACATATTCAACAACCGAGGACTTCTCATACCTTGCAATGAATGACGACGTTTATATGTACACAGGTGTTACATCTCTTACAAACGACGAGTCAATCACAGGTTTCATCCTCATCAATCAGCGTACCAAGGACGCTAAGTACTATGTAATGTCAGGTGCTAAGGAAGCTTCTGCACAGGCATCAGCTGAGGGTCTTGTTCAGCAGTATGAATACACTGCATCATTCCCGCTCCTTCTTAACATCGACGGCGAGCCGACATACTTTATGTCACTTAAGGACGCAAGCAGCCTTGTTAAGGGTTATGCGATGGTTAACGTAGGTCAGTACTCAATCGTTGCTACAGGCACAACTCTTGCTTCCTGTATCGACAACTACGTAAAAGAGCTCGCTAAGGCTAACATCAACGTTGACGTTGACACTGACGAGATTGTGGACAACACTACTCCAGGTAAGCCTGCAGAAAAAATCACAGCAACAGGTGCTATCACTGATATCCGTACAGCGGTTATCGACGGTAACAGCTACTACTACATCAAGCTTGACTCATCTGAAAGCTTCTACTCAGTAAAGGCTGCTGACGTGGAGGATGTTGTGCTTGTAAATAAGGGTGAAACAATCACCGTAACAATCTCAACAACCAGCGGAAATATCATCCCGGCTTCTGCTCTTGAGATCAACGAATAATCTTCCCAAAATAATAAGCTGTATCAGAGTAAATCTGATACAGCTTTATTTTTATTTGTTATTATCTTTCAGTTTAACCTTAGGTAAGTCAAGTCTGAATATCGTTGCGAGAATTCTGATAACGAATGTAACAAGTACTGCCAGTATAATTGATTTCGTCCTTCCGAAATCAGCGAGATAAAGATTGTAGTAAACCACTCCACCTGCAATTGATGCGAGAGCATAAATCCTCTTTTTGAGCACAAACGGGATTTCTCTGAGCATCACATCACGAAGGATTCCTCCTCCTATTCCCGTAATTACACCAAGGCACACTGCAAGGATACTGTTCATTTTAAATCCTGATTCAATCGCAACCTGTACACCCGTCACAGTGAAAACGCCAAGTCCCACAGCGTCGAAAATATTATTCACACTATCCACAATCTTTTGACTTTTCTGATAAAGATCGCGGAAAATATATGCGATAATAAACACTAACAGCGACACTATAACAGAAACCATAACGTAACGATAGTCTGAAAACATTCTCGGTGGCAGAGCGCCTATCAGGATATCCCTGATGCATCCGCCGCCCAGAGCCGTTACCGAGCTGAGTACAAGCACGCCGAAAATATCCACTCTTTTACTGATAGCGACCATTGCTCCCGATGTAGCAAAAGCAATAGTTCCAAGTATCTCAACTATAAAATAAACTATTTCTTCAAAGTCCATACCAAACCTCTGTCATCAATCCCATCACCTTAGCTTACTACATATGTAAGTATCTCAAGAGCATCTGTAGAGTTAATGATTCCATCGCCTGAAATGTCTGCACTCAACCTTCGTGCAGGTCCGAGCGTTGTAATTCCTACAGCGTACTGAAGCACAAGCAAAGCATCTGAGGAATTCACCTTTGAATTCATATCAGTATCACGTTTTACGGAAATTACATACTCGTCAAGCACTTCATCGTTTGCCAGAATAGTGATTTCCGTACCTGTTTTAATAAGTCCGCTGACAGTGTATGTAAACTTTACCGTAGCTCCGTCTTTTAACTCAATATACTTCTGAGTAAACTCGTCAGTAGTCATCATATCGTCAACACCGTAAACTATCGTGCCTGCATTATTCACAGCAAATCCTTCCACTTCTTTGAAGGAATACGAAGGTCTCAGAACCGGAACATCAGGCTCATCGTTACCGCTGCCGTAGCCACTCATACCAAGCTCCTTGATAATCTGCGGATAATTATAGTAGCAGTAATTCATATCTACATAGCCGTTTATTCCCGGTACAGATCCTGTTTCACTGTACTGCCACATTCCGTAAGGGCCGTCATATGTACACGCATTTGCATACTGAGCGATCCAGAAATGGAAGTCTGCAAGCTTATTTGCATAAAGCTGATCACGTGCAAAATATTTATTGCAGTAAATGCCCGAATAATAGCCGCCTTCTTCTATCGTCTCACAGAAAGCTCTTGCAACTTCAGTTGCATAAGACTGAGAAAGTGCAACCTGTGCATCTGTTTCCATATCATAATAAACAGGCATTTCCATTTTACAGTTATTCTCTCTGAGCACATCAAGTACAAACTCAGCCTCTTCTATCGCTTCATTTACGGTAGTTGCAGCACTGAAGAAATAACAGCCGACAGGAATTCCCTTTGCTTTTGCATTTTCATAGAAGTTTTCAAATTTTGTGTCCTGACGTATTACCTTGGACGCGGTCGTGCGTGAGCCGATTCTCAGGATGACGGCATCGACATTATTGGCAATTCTCGTCCAAGATGTAACTTCCTGCCATACGGAAATATCAATTACATCCCACTTCACGTTTCCGTGATGTTCATCTTCATCGGGAGTAGCAAGTGATTTTACCGTGAATGTTTTTTCAAGAAGCACTACTCCTGAATTGTACTTATCACTTGCAGTGATCGTGTAGATATATGTACCTGCAGTAAGCTTTGAAAACGTCATATATCTGTCAAGATTGCTCACCGAATACGATGTAGTGCCCGGGTTTGACGTTTTTGTAAACATCAGAGTGCCGTTAGAGCTTCTGACCGCACAGGTAACAGACGTTATATTATAGTCAGAGGTGATAGTACCCGTGATTGAAAAAGTCTGTCCCTCAGAAAATTCCGTAGGATAATTTTCTTCTGTGAGCTTCAGGGTGTTGAACTGATCCTTTGAAACCACCTCAAACTCTTTTTCGAGCAGAACGACATCACTTTCCTTTGTATCGGTTGCAACTATTTTATATACATAGTCACCGACAGTGAGCTTTGAGAATGTCATTAGATAGTCTACATTATGTATATCATAGGTTTGAGTTCCGGGTTTACCCGTGTACTCAAAAGCAGCGGCACCATCATCGGCACTGTATACACCGATAGTTACTGCTAATATATTGTTCGGTGACGTAACCACACCGTAAACTGAGAACGTATTCCCTTCTATAATCTGAACAGGATAAACTTCGTCTGTGAGCTTAATGTCAGTTTCAGCTAACGCAGGCACAGTCAGACAAAGAATTACCATAACGACAGCAAAAATTGCACATCCTATTTTCTTCATCATAATCCTTTGTTTTCCTCCAAAATTTATGTTCTCATTATATCATAAATTATGTCTTATGTACACTTGAAAAGTAAATATTTTATTGGTATAATTTAGAAAACCTGGAGGTAATTATGGGTATTTTTGACAGAAGTGAAGTTTTGTTGGGCACTGAAGCCCTTGAAAAATTAAATAAATCAACAGTTGCCGTTTTCGGAGTCGGAGGAGTCGGCTCTTATACAGTCGAAGCACTTATCCGCGGGGGCGTAGGCAGACTTTATCTCTACGATGCGGACACTGTTTCTCAGACCAACATCAACCGTCAGCTTGTCGCCACAACCAAAACAATAGGCAGAAATAAGGTTGATGTTGCGGCCGAGCACTGTCTTGAAGTAAATCCTGATGCAGAGATTTTTGCTCATAAGATTTTCCTTGATAAAGAAAGTGCTGACAGTATCGACTTCAGCAGCTTTGACTATGTGGTAGATGCCATCGATACAGTTTCGTCCAAGCTTCTGCTCATAGAAAAGGCAAAGGCAGCCGATGTACCCGTCATCAGCTGTATGGGTGCGGGAAATAAGCTTGATCCTACACGCTTTGAAGTAGCCGATATCAGCAAAACCAGTGTTTGTCCCCTCGCGAAAGTAATGAGATACGAATTAAAAAAACGTGGTATAACCAAAGTCAAGGTTCTTTTCTCAAAAGAGGAAGCGATAAAACATGGTCAGACGGAAAACGGCAAACCTCTTCCCGGCAGCGTTTCATTTGTTCCGTCAGTCGCAGGACTTATAATCGCAGGAGAAGTAATAAAAGATCTCATAAAATAAAAAATCACCGATTCAAAACGAATCGGTGATTTCTTTTATTTATTGAATACTGATCTGAAAACATCAGCAACTCTCTGAAGATCCTCTTCTGTCATCGAGGTTCCTGACGGCATACAAACACCACGTTTAAAAATGTCATCGCCTACACCTATACCTTCAGCACAGGTAACATAATCTGCATCGCTGAAAATAGGCTGATTATGCATCGGGTTCCAAGCACGTCTTGACTCAATGTTATCAGCTTCAAGTGCTGAGATTACGTCATCAGGAGTCACGTCACAGCCTTCGTCGATAGTCAGAACACTGAGCCAGTAGTTCGGCTCACAGCCTTCAGGAACAGGAGCCATCGTCACAGGAAGATCCTTGAAAGCTTCCTTATAAAACTCATAGTTTCTCTTTCTCAGAGCTACACGCTCATCCATATTCTGAAGCTGACCTCTGCCGATTCCTGCGCAGACATTTGACATTCTGTAGTTGTAACCAAGCTCATTATGAAGATAATAGTTTACATTTTCCTTTGCCTGATTTGCCCAGAAATGTATCTTTTTGATTGCAGCTTCATCATCAGAAAGAGCCATTCCTCCACCTGACGTAGTTATAATTTTATTTCCGTTGAAAGAAAGAGCACTGATTTTACCGAATGTACCGCACTTTTTGCCCTTGTATGTAGTACCGAGAGCCTCAGCAGCATCCTCAAGAACAGGCACATTGTATTTCTGACAGATCGGAAGGATTTTGTCGTAATTTGCACTGTTTCCGTAAAGGTCAACTACAATTACTGCCTTTGGCAGCTTTCCGAGAGCCTCATACTTTTCAAAAGCCTTCTGCAGAGCCTTCGGATCCATATTGAAAGTCTCGTAATCTGAATCAATGAAAACGAGCTTTGCACCAAGATAAGCAACAGGATTACAGCTGCCTGAAAATGTAAAATCTGAGCAGAAAACGATATCGTCTTCGCCTACGCCGAGATACTTGAGACCCATATGAATAGCTCCTGTACCCGATGCGAGAGCAACACTGTGTCCTATGCCGACATACTCACACATTTCTTTTTCAAAACCTGAAAGATTAGGTCCGAACGGTGCAATCCAATTTGTACGGAAAGCCTCGTTGATAAAATCCAATTCAGTTCCGTTCATATGCGGAGGAGAAAGAAATATTCTGTCTTTCATTGTTTTCATCTTCTTTCAAAATCACTTTTTGTCGATCTGTTTGCTTTCGTCGTCGTTATGGTGTGAGCCGGGTCCCGGGCCATAACCATAACCACCATAACCGTAGCCGTAACCGCCATAGCCGTAACCGTAGCCGTTTCCGTATCCATAACCGCCATAGCCGTAACCGTTACCGTAACCATAGCCGTTGCCGTAGCCATAACCACTGCCGTAACCGTAACCGCTATGCTTTCTTCTGCGTCTGCCATAGTATCCGCCGTAACGAAGATAACCCTTACGCTTATAATATCTGCTGTTTTCTTCATTACCGCTCATAGTGAAGATTGCACCGATAACTTCGATGTCAGCACTGCGGATTTCTTCAAGTGTACGGTTAATGTCTGCTACCTTTGCATAGTCACGTCTGATATTGTAGATGATACCGTCTGCAAGAGGAGCGATAACGATACTGTCAGTAACAACATTTGACGGAGGTGAGTCGATGATGATGTAGTCAAACTCACGACGAGCCTGTTCAATTACGTTTCTTACCTTTTCAGTGTCGAGAACTTCAGTTGACTTAAGTGAAATACCACCTGTAGGAAGAACGAAAATACCGAGTGACTTGATAAATTTGATTGAATCGACGTAAGTTGATGTACCCTTGATGATAGGAATAAGACCGTAGTTAGTGTCGCTCTTAACACCAACAGCGTGAAGAATAGCAGGTTTTCTCAAGTCAGAGTCGATAAGGAGAACTGACTTACCCTTCTGTGCAAGAGAGCAGGCAATATTAACTGCAACTGTTGTTTTACCTTCGTCTTCATATGTACTTGTAACAACAAAAGCCTTGTAGCCTTTTTCAGCTTTAACGTTTTCAATCTTTGTTCTGATTGACTTGAAGCTTTCAACAAAAGCGAAGCTGACCTTCGAAGAATCTGTGATAAGAAGTGAGCCCTGAGGAGTCTTGCTCTTTTTGCCGAAGAGACCGACCTGCTTTTCGAGCAAAGGCACAGATCCGAGCACCTTGACATTAACTTCACGTCGAAGATTTTCAAGGCTTGTAACTGTATTTGTTGAAATCGTAATAACGAAGATTATAAACGCAACGATAAGAGCACCTATAATAAAACCGTAAAGAGCATTTGTAGTAGCTCCGTCTGAGTTTGTGATAACAGGTGTGGTGGGATTTTTAATAACCTTGATAGAAATAGTGCTGTCAAAGTCACTTACAAACTCCGGGAATTCATCAAGAACAACGTCAAGAGCACGTTCGCAGTATGCCTTGTCTGTGCTTGTAACGCTTACTTCGAAAAATCCGTTAATTCCCTCTTCGATAGTCTCGATACCAAGACTGTTTTCAATAGAAGCTGCGCTGTATGAGCTTTCAGGATTATTTTCCTTGAGTTTATTCTGAATTTTGCTTACCATTTCGTCACTTTTCAGAAGATACTGATATCTTTTGGCATCTGAATCACCATAGAATGTAGTCTCCTCCTCATACTCAGTAGGAGCATCCTTACGACCTGAGTAATCCTTAACGATAACCATTTTGGTTTCCATAAAGCCGAGAGTCATTGTAGAAGAATACACCTCTACATATGTAGCCTTTGCTATAGCAAGACCACCTGCTGCAAAAATAGCACCTACGAGAAGTAATGCCCAGATTTTGCTCATGAGGTTTTTAACGAAACGGCCCATATCAAAGCCTGCGGCTTCTTCGTTATAATAAATATTTTTATTGGTATCCAATTCCTGCATATTTACCTTCCTTTCCGTTGCCATTCACAAAACGTGCAACGAGGTATACACCTGAAAATTAAGTATCCGGAGCTATTATAAAGTATCCCTGTAACTGTGTCAACCACTAAAAGCTTCCTCGTTTACGGATTTCATTCCGTTGTGCCATCGGGACAGCACTGTCCGTCAGCACTGCCTTAGCTGCATCATGCACCATCATCTGCATATTATAATGGCTGATATCCGGTGGGAAATACCTCATCATTTCCGAGAGATTATTTGCCCTGTGTGTAAGCGAATGTGCATCCGTACCTATAAACGAAGCCAGTCCGTTATAAGCCATAGAATAGGCAAGTTCAAACTCCTGCAAACCGTCAAGACTCGCAAGGCTTGATGCATTTATCTGAAAAATCACTCCGTTTTTAGCGAGTGAATTCACTGCATCGTAATCAAACTGAAAAAACTCATATCTCTCAGGATGAGCGATAATTGGAACAAGCCCGGCATCGATTATCTCATTGAGATAGTCATAAATTTTTCTTATTTTAAGATTGCGGAAATTAAACTCAATAAGTATATATCTGCTTGAGTTTATCGTCAGCCTCTTCAGATCGTTGGCAAAGAAAATGTCATCATCCACAAAAACCTCAGCACCCGGATAAAGCTTTACGTCTATGCCTCTTTGTGCGATGTGCTTACGCAAATTTTCAAGCCTGTCATCCCTGACCTCAATGAAACGGTTTATATTATCCACCGTGTTTGTGTGCGGAGTAGCAACAATGTGTTTAATTCCGTTCATCTCTGCCATACGGCACATTCTGATAGCTGTTTCGAGGTCACGCGCACCATCATCAATTTCATTGAGAATGTGGCAATGAATATCAATCATATAAGCTCAACCCCTTAAAATTCTATTTCTTTTGCAGCAGCAACTGCAAATCCCTGAGCTGCAGGCACTACGCGCAGACTGTCCGAATAAAATCCTATTCCCATAGTATCACCCTGAGCGTAGTCTATCACACCATTTCTGCGAGTACAGGTTTTCAGGTGTGTAAGTACTTTTTTACTGCAAGCCTTCAGTTCATCATTATCAGTAAGCTCTGCTATGTAAGCAAAACAATATGACAGCATAGCTCCTGCTGAGCTGTCCTCGAGTGACGGCGTAAATATCATTCTCGTAAAAGCACCGTCATCTCTCTGATATTTTTTCATCACTGCCGTAAACTCAACACAGTATTTCAGCAGTGTTACTTTTTCTATATGGTAAGTCTTACTCTCCATAAGAGTTTTAAGACTGTCCGTAATGCCTATCGCCCACCAGGCACAGCCTCTGCCCCATCCGTAGATGCCGAGAGGAGCTTTTGTTTCGACATTGAAGCAGTGACACGGAATTTTCGTTTCCTTGTCAAATCCGTACTTACGGTACTCCTTCATCTGATCAAGTGCTATATCAACAAAGCGAGGCTCATTATAAACAACTGCGTATTTCATAAGGAACGGGCAGATCATACCAACCGTATCCACAAATCGTACGTCCTTTGCGTTTGTATTGTAAGGTATCGTACCGTATTGCTCATAAAGCTTTTCAAGATAATCTGCTACGTAATCCATCGCAGGTTTTATAAGGTCATTGTCAACATAATCGCAGCAAAGCAGCTCATATGAAAACATTGCACAGTCAACCCTTTCAGGCTTTGATTTCCACTGACCTGTTTCAGTGTCAATATACATATCAAGAACTCTGAAAACGCCCTCGTCTCTGTCGCCCATTGCAGATGCCGCCTTCAACACGGCCGCATCCTGCCAGTAAGCAGTTGACTCAACCTTGCCGATATTCTTAATTACGGAAATAAGCCTGAGTCTTTTTTTCTCATCTGTAGGCACTTTCGGAGTCCTGCTGTTAAGCCATCTGTCGATAACCTTTTGTGTCGCTTGTTTCCACTCGCCGTCATCCGTTATCGATCCTATTTTAATTCTGCCGAGCCAGTCAAGGGCAACATCCAGAAAATCAAAACACAGAAC
>JAXJUJ010000188.1:0-24486 GCA_036309125.1 Acutalibacteraceae bacterium
CTAATCGTGCGACTCGTTCCTAACTGAAAAGGTTAGGCACTAATAAAAGAACGAAACAACAGTTGTTCAATATTAGGAGAACTGATAATCCGACAGGTAGAATGAAGGAGTAACGCCCTGAAATGCCTGCCCTGATACTCCGATTGGCAAGAAAAAGGGAAACCTAAATTGTCAAAAGCTCGGTGAAGTCGGCTGAGAGTGACCGTAAATATTTACAGGATAATAACCTGTCATATACGAAAGCTGTTTAGAGGTAAACGGTGTCACCTATAGGTCGGGGGTCTAAAAAAAAATATCTATGGTGAGAATGACAGAAGATGTCTGACGAACTTGCGAATGTACGGGTCTAAAGCTTTACCATATAGAAATGTATGGCGGTGAGAAATCACAGTCAGTGTGGACTAGTAAAAATGGTTTGTATGAAAATCCATAAAGTGTTACAGGCACTTTCAAGCTGACAGGCTCATAGCAAAGCACCTAAGGATATATGTATAGATAGGATTATCGGAACGAGGAAAGGTACTGACAGATTTATGCAACTGACGAAGAAAATAAGCAGTTAAATCAGTGCCGAAAAGTAGAGCTCGAAGCTATGAAGTTTTTGTAATGAAAACGGAGCAATGGGCTCAAGTCGTTGTTAAACAAAATTAATCTACCAATCGTAATAAGGATTACGAGTAAGACAAAAAGGACACCATTCCCTAAAAGGAGGTGAAGCCTTATGCCAAAGAAAGAAAAGCAGAAAATTTTAAGTGTTGATAATCTGAGACACGCTGAGTATTACGATATGCAGAATGTTTTTGACAGTCTGTATGCAAAAAGCAAAAATGGTGATATTTTTGAAAATCTTGTGGACTTAATTCTGAAAAGAGAAAACATATTGCTCGCATATCGAAATATCAAAAACAATACAGGCAGTCATACAGTCGGTACTGACAATCTGACAATAAATGATATTGGAAAGCTGTCAGCGGATGATGTCGTTGAAAAAGTCAGAAAAATAGTTTTCGGCAGTAAAGACTGGGGATATCGTCCCCGTCCTGTAAGAAGAAAAGAAATCCCAAAACCAAACGGCTCAATCAGACCATTAGGCATTCCGTGTATATGGGACAGACTTGTACAGCAATGTATAAAACAGATAATGGAGCCTATCTGTGAAGCAAAATTCAGCAATAACAGCTATGGCTTCAGACCTAATCGTTCTGTGGAAAATGCAATAGCAGCTGCATATAAGCATATGCAATGCAGTAATTTGCATTATGTGGTTGAGTTTGATATTCAAGGCTTCTTTGATAATGTTAACCACTCCAAGTTGATAAAACAACTTTGGACAATCGGTATCAGAGACAAAAAGTTAATTTGGATACTGAAACAGATACTGAAAGCCCCGATTAAAACGCCTGATGGAAAATTGGAAATTCCGGAAAAAGGCACTCCACAAGGCGGTATAATATCTCCCTTGCTTGCAAATGTAGTTCTTAATGAACTTGACCATTGGATTGAAAGTCAGTGGCAAAACAACCCGATAACTCGGAAATATGCACCCCACATTTGCAGTAACGGAAAAACATACTACGATAAAGCCTACAAAGCAATGAAAAAGACGGGCTTAAAAGAAATGTTTATCGTAAGATATGCAGATGATTTCAGAATATTTTGCAGGAATAAAACCGATGCAGAAAAAGTTAAAATAGCTGTTACTAAATGGTTGTATGAACGACTGAAATTGCAAATATCCGAAGAAAAAACAAGAGTGGTAAATTTGAAGAGAAGATATTCTGAGTTTTTGGGATTTAAGCTCAAAGTTCATAAGAAATCTGATAAATATGTTGTAACAAGCCATATGTCAAATAAAGCCCTGAAAAGGGAGCGTGACAAATTGACTGACTTGGCGAAAAAAATCGCAAGACCCAGAGACGGAAAGGAAAGATTAGAGGAAATCAGACTATACAACTCGGTTGTAATGGGAATTCAAAATTATTACACAATAGCAACAGAAATCAATCACGATTGTGCAGTACTTCACAGAGCTGTTATGACTAAATTAACAAGCAGAATGAAGGCACAAAACAATTCCCAATTAAGTAAATCAGGCAGAAAGTTGACCGAAACCGAAAGAAAACGGTTCGGAAAATCTAAAATGGTCAGATATGTAAAAGGGATAGATGAACCTATATACCCAATCGGATATATACAAACAAAATTCCCGTTGTGCAAGAGAGTATCAATAAACGCCTTCACACCCGAAGGTAGGGTCGGACTTCACGACAATTTACAAATCAATACTAAACTGATGATACAGCTTATGCAACAACCATTGTATAAAAACAGCATAGAATATTCTGATAATCGTATTTCGCTCTTTTCTGCACAGTGGGGAAAATGTGCAATCACAGGAAAACCCTTTAAAAATACCGCAGATATTCATTGTCATCACAAGAAACCTAAAATACAAGGTGGCGGTGATAATTATGACAATTTGATTTTGGTATTGGAGCCTGTGCATAGGCTGATACATGCAGTATCAGATGAAGCCATACAGAAATATTTACAGATATTAAACTTGAATTCGGAGCAAATTCTAAAACTCAACGAACTCAGAAAAATGTGTAAAAACACGGAAATTTAATTCATTTTTGGTTGATTGGATAAGATTGATAATTGAAACAACGATGGAGCGCTGTGTGCGATGAAAGTTGCACGCACAGTGCTAAGCGGGGGAAAAGCTGGAGATAATCTCAAAGGCTTACCTATCGCAATAAAAAGAAAAATCCCCATTTAGGGATAGTCGAATATCTAATGCGATTCCAAAGGCAATTCCAAAAGAACAGCAATTACAGTTTGTAATTAAAGCTATCGAACACTACACCTTATTCTTGCAAAGAAGCAAGAACAGGGATAAAGGTGCTCGGTAGTTTTTCTTTTCCCCCTCTCACACTCTCCCCTTTATTAAATACTAACCGTACTAACCGAGAAGAAGATATATATTCTCTTAAAGTTTGTACAAGAAAGAAAGGAACAGCAAAATGAATTTGAAAATTGAAATCAAGAAAATTCTGGGCGGTGATAAGCCTACAAAGGCTTACGCAAACATCGTATTTGACAATGGCTTCGTAGTTCACGGAGTAGGTATTTGTCAGAACGAAAAAGGCAGATATGTCACATTTCCTATGACCACTTGGAAAAAGGATGGCGAGGAATTTACAAGACCTGTCTGTCATCCCATTTCTTCTTCGGCTCGTAAAGAAATCGAAGAAGCTTTATTCAAAGCCTATGAACAGGCTAAAAACACTAAAAATAACTAATTTAAAATTTGGAGGAAAAATTTATGTTTAACAAGATTAAGACAATGGCAGTAAATGCCGCAAACAAGGTAAAGGGTGCTTTCGCAGCAAAGCAGACAGAACTCACAACAAAGGCTCATGCAGTGCTTGATGGCACAGTAGCAGAAGCATACGTTGACACAGGTGTAAAGATTCTCATCGCCGTAGTTATCGGTGCTCTTCTTCTCGGTCTTCTCTATGCACTTTTCAATGACACAATCATGCCTACTGTAATCGAAAAAGTTGAAGAACTCTTTGACTACGCAGGTTAATCACATCAACACAATTTAATTTAAAATTTTGGAGGTAAAAATTTATGTTTAACAAAATTAAGACAATGGCAGTAAATGCCGCAAATAAGGTAAAGGGTGCTTTCGCAGCAAAGCAGACAGAACTCACAGCAAAGGCTCATGCAGTGCTTGATGGCACAGCAGCAGAAGCATACGTTGATACAGGCGTAAAGATTCTTATCGCCGTAGTTATCGGTGCACTTCTTCTCGGCCTCATCTACGCTCTCTTCAATGACACAATCATGCCTACTGTAACAGAGAGAGTTGAAGACCTCTTTGATTACGCAGGTTAAGGACTAATCTAAGGGTGGAGCAGTTAATTCTGCTTCGCCCATTTTTGAGGACTTGATATGACAAGATTTATTAACCCAATAGGACCGATAAGGCTATTTTTACCTGAAAGTATGAGTGATGTTGATATGGCAATGGTTTTCCAAATAATTGTTTCAGCGATTCTGTCGCTTATGGTTTTCAAGATAACACAAAAGGTTGTATCAAAAACACCCGGCTTTCAGAAAGAAAACGAAATTATCCCAATATACTATGCCGTAAGCTGTATTTCAATGTCAAGTTTGCTATTCTTTTTCGGTTGGTCTTTGGAATTTATAAAAGGCTTGATATTTATGCTTACACTTCTTTATGCGAGTGTATCGGATATACAGACACATTCCGTAAGTGATGTGGTATCTGTGATGATTTTTGTTACAGGTTTTATCGGTGTAACAATGACCGATTTGCCTTTAATGCTTTTTAGTTTCATAGCTGTTTTCGGTTTTCTTTTCATCTGTGCAATGCTCAGTAAAAATAAACTTGGTGGAGCAGATGTAAAGTTATCAGCAGCCTGTGCTTTTTTGCTTGGCTTTGAAAAAGGCGTTATAGGTCTTGGAATCGGTCTATTTCTTTCAATAATTACAAATCTGATTATCGAAAAAGTTAAAAAGAGCAAAGACCAACCTTTCCCCCTCGTTCCGTATTTAAGTATCGGCTATATGCTGATGTATTACTGCTAAGGAGGTAAAGAGATGAATAAGGAACCTGCATTTCTCACCGATTGGAAAATAATTGATGAGAACAGAGTAAAGCTCATATACACAAATGGTAAAGAGCTTACTGTCTTGAAAAAAGATTTTGACAGAACTTTTATGACTTTTATTACTTCACCTCCCGAAGTAATAGAACGAGATTTTTGTAATGGAGGAGTTGAAAAGAAATGAAAAACAGAACAGTTATAGGAATTGTGTGTATTGTTCTTGCGGTTGCAGTAACATTTGTAGTGTCACCGTTGGTAAACAAGATTTCCGACCAAAAGACGGAAGTTGTGAGATTTACGGCTGATGTCGGACACGGTGTTAAGATTACCGAAGACCACATTGAACTTGCTGAAATATCTAATTCTGCCTTACCCGATAAGCCACTAAAAACGAAGGATGCTGTTGTAGGTAAGTATGCTACTGCTGATTTGTTTAAGGGTGATATTGCTACTGAAAGCAAAGTCACCGATAATGCAAATACGGCAAATGACATAATGGCATCCCTTAAAGGCGATAAGATTGCAATGAGTATCACAATCAACTCATTTGCAGGAGGTCTCTCAGGTAAACTTGAAAACGGAGATATTGTCAGCATTTATGTAACCTATAAGGATAATGTCACGGAAGTTCCTGCTGCTCTCAAATATGTCAAGGTAATCACAACTACCACATCAGGCGGTATTGATGAAAATGATGTAATTGAGAATGAAGACGGAAGTTTTGAGCTTCCCACAACAATTACCGTGCTTGTAACGGTTGAACAGGCAAAAATCCTTGCCAATTACGAGGAAAATGCAGTAATGCACGTTGCTCTTGTTTACAGAGGTGACGATGCCACAGCAGAAAAGTTCCTCAAGGTTCAGGATGAATATCTTGAAAAAGCGAAGACAACGAAGGAGGAACCCAAGAATGGCTAAAATAATTGCTGTCATTGGTTCTCCCGGTAGTGGTAAAACAACGGTAACTTTGAAATTGGCACAGGAACTTTATTGTGCTACAACAAACGGAGCCGTAATTTATCTTAATCCTTCGCTTAAAATCCCTGCTATGGGACTACTTTTTCCAAACTATACTCCCGACAGTATATTTTCTCTCGGTAAGCTACTCGATAAGACAGATGTTTTTGAAGAAGATGTGCTTGATAACTTGGTAACTGTTAAGGCAATGCAGAATTTTGGTTGCCTCGGATATAAAACAGGTGAAAACAGGTACAGTTATGCTGAACCTACTGCCGACAAGGTAGATGCCTTGTTTAAGGTTCTCAAGAATATGGCAGGATATGTTTTTGTTGATTGTACTGATGATGAAAATGACCTAATCTCAAAATTTGCTTTAAGAGAAGCAAATGAGGTTATTATGGTTATTGCTCCCGATCTTAAGAGTATGGTTTATCTTGCATCAAATGAAAGAGAGTTTGGTGAAAAGGCTGTTAATGCTTTGAGAATACTCAATGTTACGGAAAACGAGCTATATTCTCCCACCGATGATGTAAGAGGTGTTGTAAAAAACATCGGATATGTTCTTCCTTTCAGTAAGCAGATAAGAGGACAGCACCTTGACGGTTTGCTTTACGAAAGAGCAAAGGACAAAAAATATCGCAGAGAACTCGAAAAGATTATTAACAAGATTATGTAAGAAAGGATTGAACACCAATGAAAAAGATTATCAGTATTTTAATTGCCGCAGGCGTTATAGCAACAGTTGGTACAGTTGTAGCAGTTGCAAGTGAAGCAACAAAAACCGACACCACAATCCCCGAAAAAGCCACAACAGAGGCTATTCCCGAAAGTACAACGGAGGAAGTGACAGAAAATGCCGAAGCTACAACAGAAATTGTGGAAACTACTACCGACTCGGACGAAGCAACAAATTCTGATGCTACCACCACAGGTGAAAGTACAGACAATACAGTTGACGAAACAATCGAAGAAGCTGAAATCATTACTGATGAAAATATTGAAAACAGCGAAGCCGTGGAAGATGATAGTGAAACGGTAAACGATGATGAATACCCTGAAATTCCACAGACCGGTGATAACAGAAAGGTATTCCCTGCAATAGCTACGCTTCTTGTTTCGGGTGTTGCTCTTGCTTACTGCTTGGTAAAGGGTAAGAAAATTAAACTTAAGAAATCAAAGAAAGACGGGGAATAATCAATGCAAATCATTGAATTTGTGCCGTTGCTGTCAATGGTTCAGGAGCATATATCTTCCCGTTATGCAGCGGCACTGACAGACCAAAGCAAACTACCACAGCTCCGGACATATATCGAAAAATTCATTCGTGACGGTGGCTATGAGGTAGAAGGCTTAACTTTTACTCAGCTTTGTCAAAAGCTATATACAGATATGGCAGAATACTCTGTATTGACTAAATATCTTGGCAGACCTGATATTGAAGAAATTAACATCAATGCTTGGAATGATATTGCTATTACCTACACTTCAGGTAAAACAAGAAAAGCAAAGGAGCATTTTTACTCACCATCACACGCAGTTGATATTGTAAAAAGACTTCTTCATCATTCGGGTATGATAATTGATAACTCCACACCCATGTCGCAGGGGCATCTTCCCAACAATACAAGAATTACTGCTCTCAAAGAGCCTATTGTTGATGATGATGTCGGTGTCAGCGTTTCAATTCGACTTCTTCATCCCTCAAGGGTTAATAAAGAGAAGATTATTAAGTCAGGTAATGCAACGGAGAAAATGGTGGATTTCCTTTGTATGTGCATAAGATATGGCGTTTCTTTGGTTGTTGCAGGTGCAACAAGTTCCGGTAAAACAACACTTCTTAATGCACTTCTTACCACCATTCCCGATGGCAAACGAGTATTCACCATTGAAACAGGTTCACGAGAACTTTCACTTGTCCGAAAAAAGAAAGGTAAGGTAGTGAATAATGTAGTTCATACACTTTCCAGACCTTCAGATAATGAAGCCTTTGATATTACACAGGAGGACTTGGTTGTAGCTTCACTTCGATTTAATCCCGATATTGTATGTGTCGGTGAGATGCGAGATGTTGAATGTTACTCTGCTGTTGAAGCAAGTCTTACGGGACATACAGTTGTTTCAACTGTTCACGCTTCGGCTGCTGATGCGGCTCATATGAGAATTGCACTTCTGTGTCAAAAGAGATTTCCTATTGACTTTAAGACTTCTCTTATGCAGGCAGGTCAGGCTTTCCCCATAGTTGTTTATTCTCATAAGCTTGAGAATAACGATAGAAAGATTATGGATATTTCCGAGTGTGAGATTCTTCCAAATGGTGAAAGAGTTTATCACACACTATTCAGATTTCATATAACCAAGAATGAGGTTGTAAACGGAAAGTTTGTAACGGAGGGTAAATTTGAACAGCCTGAGATTATGTCGGACAACCTAAAAAAGAAGCTCCTTCAGTTTGGTGTACCACAGGAGGAACTCAATAAATTTTTAAAGAAGGGAGCTGAATACAAATGATACTCCCATTAATTACTTCTCTCTTCCTTGTAATCGCAATCGTTTGTTTTCTTAACTTAACACCACAGCAGATTTCAGAGGATATAACTACAATTATTGCGAAGAAACCTAATCTTCGTGATAAAGCAAGAGCACGTAGAGCCGGAAAGAGCAAAAAAGGTATAGGTGCAAAGTTTGAATATTTGCAATCGGCACTTGCTGCTTGTGGCAAAGAGGGAATGTTTGCCCTTGTTTGCTCATCGGCGTTGGTTCTTTTTGCTTTGGGTGCAGTAATTGCCGTGTTAATCAATAATGTGTTTCTTATTCCTGCTTTATCGGTTGCTTTGGCTATGATACCGTTCATTTATGTTCGTAATATTATTGCCATCTATGAAAAGCAGACAAAGGAAGAACTTGAAACTACACTTTCAAGTATTACTACAACCTATACGAGAAATAACGATATTGTTTCGGCTGTAAATGAGAATTTGCCATATATCAAGCCACCTCTTAAAAACTGTTTTCAGGCTTTTATAGGTGATGCTACTGCAATTTCATCGAGCATTAAACAGGCTTTATACAACCTTAAAAGAAAGGTTGATGATGAAACATTCCGAGAATGGGTTGATACCCTTATCCAATGTCAGGACGACAATGCTCTCAAAGATAATTTGAGACCTATTGTTGATAAACTTGGCACAGTTCGTATTGTAAATAGTGAGCTTAACACAATGATGTCGGCAGTAAAGACGGAGTATTATACAATGGTCGGAATGGTCATTGGTAATATTCCACTTTTGTATGTTCTTAATAAAGAGTGGTTCCACACTCTCATATATGAAACACCGGGTAAAGTTGTACTCGGTATTTGCGGTATTGTGATAGTAGTCACATATTTCTTCCTGATGAAATTCACGAAACCCATTGAATACAAGTTGTAAGGAGGCGGTCAGATGATAACAAAAATTTTAATAGGCATTTTCGTAGCAATCGGTCTGTTTATGATTCTCGCTGACTACTTCCGTATTCCGTATATGAGAACATCAAAAGCAGTAAGAAATCTTGCAAAACAGCAACAGGAAAAAACAAGCAGTATTGATGTTTGGTTATCCTCTTTTGCTTCATTTATTGCAAAGCACTTGAAATTGAATGAGTATAAAAGAGGGCAGCTTGAAATGGACCTCAAGACGGCACAGATGGATATATCTCCCGAAATGTTTATGGCAAATGCCATAGTAAAATCCCTTATCATAGCTGTCTTTGCTATACCTGTTCTTTTCATCTTTCCTATTCTTTCACCAATTATCTTGGTACTTTCATTTATCATGTACCGAATGAACATGAAAAGCATTGCTAATCGTATCAGAAAAAAGAGAACTGCTATTGAATATGAGCTTCCGAGACTTGTATTTAAGATTGAGAAAACCCTTTCTCACGATAAGAACATTATCGGTATGCTTGAATCATACAAGAAAAATGCAGGTCCCGAACTGAAACACGAGCTTGATATTACTGTTGCAGATATGCGTTCAGGTAATGCCGAAGTTGCCATCACTCGTCTTGAATCAAGAGTTGGTTCACCCCTTATGAGTGATGTATGTCGTGGTCTTATTTCTCTTTCTCGTGGTGATGTAAACACGGTATATTGGAGTTCTCTTAATATGAAGTTTGCCGATATTCAGCGTCAGCAGTTAAAACTTCAGGCAGAAAAGATACCGAAGAAAACAAAGAAGCTCTCAATGTGTCTTCTTATCTGTTTCCTTATGATGTATCTCGTTGTTATTTTAGCTCAGATTATAAACTCCGTTGGTGTTCTTTTCGGTTAATGGAGGTGTATGTAATGAGAAAAATACTCAAATCCAAAAAGGGCGAAGGATATATTGATGTTGTTGTCGGTATATTCGCTCTTATGATGGTTCTTGTGCTTACACTCAATATTTACGAATTTTTCGTTCTCAAACAAGACCTTGATGAGATTTCAGGTCAGCTCATTGAAACTGCAACCTTTAATGGCTGCTTTGACAGTGAGTTTGATGAAAGATGTTCTTCTCTTGAAGAACAGTTTTTTGATTTTGACGTGACAACCTCGGCAGAAGAATATTTCAATGCCACCTATGAGAGAGTTCAACTTGGTGATGTTATGGAAGTGACTGTGTCTTATCAGACTTATGTTAAAGGATTGGGCGTATTCCGAATACCCGTTACTGTTTCAAGTCATCGTTCAGGAATATCGGAAAAGTATTGGAAGTAGGTGTAGTATGAATAAAATCTTATCTTCCAAAAAAGGCGAAGGCTATATTGTTCCTTGTGTCCTTATCCTTGTTATTGTCATTCTCTTTCTGATGATATTCAACTACGCTGCTGCTATATCAAAGGTTAATGTAATCAGAGAAAATACAAAGGTGGTTTTAGACAGCTTTGTTACTCAAAACTCAACCGAAATATATAACAGTATTAAGCAAGGTAATGACTACACAGAGGCTATTGACAGTAACGAATTTCGCACATCTCTTATGGAATTTTGCACATTGGAAAAGAAGTCCGGGAAGTTATATAGTATAGATGGTAACGGGAAAGAAATCTATCACATTTCAATGCCGACTCTCTCATTTAAGGAAAGCAATCAGCTTGAATTGTGTGTAAACTTTACTGTTACAGTACCAATAAGGCTTCTCAATGATACAACCATTACGGCAAATATTCCATTGGAAGTCACATCAATATTAACGGAAAAGTTTTAATAAGGAGGAACCATTATGCAAATTGGTATCAAAAAAATTAAGAACTCAAACAACAAACAGAACAAAACAATTATTGCTCTCGTAATTGGTATCATTGCTGTAAGCATTTTTATTGCAGTAATGATTGGCAGTAATCTCAATACAGATGAGCCTGAACTGACAACAGAGCCTACTTCGGAGGTTACTGAAACGGTTGGTGAAATTGTAATTGATGAAAACATTACAGGAACTACTGCCGATGAGAGCACAACGGTGAAAGAGGCAGAAATTATTAAACTTGAAGAACCTGAAATTGTTACACAGAAGCCAAGTTCACAGACGGTAAAACCTCAAACAAGTACAGAAAAACCTGCATCACCTGTAACACAGAAACCTTCTCCCGGTTCACAGGGTACTCACTCTGAAATCCTTGAAGATGGTAATGACAGTGTAAATGAATATTCTTGCGGTTCAGCAAAGCATCATTGCGACAGTAAAGAAACACACAACTTTATTGTAAGTCTTGAAAAGAAAGGTTGTCCACATTGCGGTTCCCATTCTTGTAAGAGTTTCTATGCAGTTGATGAATGGGGAAATGCTTGTTATGACCCTATCAAATGCGAAAGCTATTCGGCAAAAAATGATGCAAGTGAATACTGTCAGGAATGTGGTAAGAAATGTGGAACAGGCTCTAAAGGTACTTGTGTAAGATTTACGGTTGATACTACTTGTCCCGAATGTGGCAAGAAAGTAAAAGGTAAGACCTGCCATTCACATTAAAACTGAATAACAAAGCAAAAAGCTCGACAACCAAGTCGGGCTTTATATTTTCATTTGAAAGGAAGATGATAGTTATTAAAAAGGTAATTTCAATACTCCTTGTTCTTGTGACCTTGCTGACATCAATTCCTTACACAGCATTGGCACTATCTTGGGATGGTGACTCTGCCGGTGGTAGTACAAACGCAGTTAATGGTAGTTCAACAGGTTATGTTATCCGTTCAACTTCGGACTCAGCCTGTGTTGTAGGTTATCGTTTTTCTGCCGTTGACTCTGATGGTGATATGAAAGTCACCAAAGTAATTGATGTTTACAGAAAAACCTCAAATGGTAATAACGCTTATTCTACTTCTGCAAAGTTTTCAAAGAAGTATAACAAGTTAGGCATTATAGCTAATAAGAACGCAAATCTCACGACAACGGAAAACACAACTAACTGTTACAAAGAAAGCAATATGGGATTTGTAACAGAGCTTCCTAATCCTTCAGGTGTTGAAACTTGGCAGAGTTATGAAACGAATATAAACAAGGTTCTTTCAAAGCTCGGTGTGGGTAGTGTTTCCAATATGGCTTATGGTGATAAGGTTATTATTGAACCTCTTTTCGATGTGTGTCTTGCTGGTGAATATCAGGCATTGACAGTTTCGGAAATGGCATATTGCGGACGAAGTGTATTAGGTGGTTCATCAAAAGGCGGTACAAGTAACGGAACATCCTCAACTTGGGGATTTATTGCTTCATATACGAATCGTATATGGCCGAATAAACTATATACACCAAACGGACAAGGTTTATGGACGGGTGTATCTGCAATAGGTTCATCATCAAAAGAAACCTTTAATAATATTATGACTAAAGGTTATGGCGTTGGTATTGCATATACTGAAGAAACAAATAACACTTATACCATTAAGTTTAATGGTAACGGACACACAAGTGGTTCTACTGCTTCAATGAGTATGACCTATGGCGTTGCTAAAAATCTCACAGCTAATGGCTTTAGTAAAACAGGACACTATTTCAACGGATGGAATACAAAGTCCAATGGTAGCGGAACAAGTTACAGTAATAAGCAGAGTGTTAAGAACCTTACTTCGACAAATGGAGCAACAGTAACACTTTATGCTCAGTGGGTTCCGTACACACTTAAAATCAGTTATCACGCCAATGGTGGTAGCGAAAATTCATCCTCATATTATTTGAGTTCAAGCCTTGTATATAAGAACTCTGATAGTTCAAAGTTAATTGACACGTGGACTTATAATCAGACAAAAACAAACGGCTTGTGGAATGCTGCATCCTTTGGTTTGTATAAAACAGGATACAGGTTTGTGGATTGGGGAACATCAAGTTCAGGTGGTACACACTTCGGACAGGATGATACTTCACTTAAACCCACAGATTTGAAATCCACAGTTGCAACGGGTAACAGAACAATGACCCTTTATGCACAGTGGACACCAAACACTTATACAATCAAGTTCAATGGTAACGGAGCAACGAGTGGTTCTACTGCACAGATGTCAATGACCTATGATGTTGCAAAGAATTTGACAGCCAATGGATTTACTAAATCGGGTTATCATTTCTCCGGTTGGAATACAAAGGCTGACGGAACAGGTACAAGTTATTATAACAAGCAATCAGTAAGGAATTTGACTTCAACTCACGGAGCAACAATAACACTCTATGCACAATGGGACACAAACTCATATACTATTGCCTTTGACGGTAACGGCAATACGGGTGGTAACACTTCAAGTATGACAATGAAGTTTGATGTTGCAAAGAACCTCAATAAGAATGGCTACACAATAACGGGTTACACTTTCTCAAAGTGGAATACAAAGGCTAATGGTAGTGGAACTAATTACACAAATCAGCAGTCTGTTAAGAACCTTACAACAGTAAATGGTGGAACATTCTATTTATATGCTCAATGGACACCAAACACTTATACAATTAAGTTCAATGGTAACGGAGCAACGAGTGGTTCTACTGCACAGATGTCAATGACATATGATGTCGCAAAGAACCTTACAGCCAATGGATTTAAAAAGACAGGCTATGTCTTTGACGGTTGGAATACAAATTCAAGCGGTACAGGAACAAACTATACCGATAAGCAAAGTGTTAAAAATCTGACTTCAACAAATGGTGGTACAGTAACTCTGTATGCAAAGTGGAAACCAATAACTTATACAATTAAGTTCAACGGTAACGGTGCGACAAGTGGCTCAACTGCACAGATGTCAATGACATATGATGTCGCAAAGAACCTTACAGCCAACGGATTTACAAGAACATCATATAAGTTCTTGGGATGGAATACGAAGGCTGATGGTAGTGGTACTAATTACACAGATAAGCAGAGTGTAAAGAACCTTACAACCACAAACGGAGCAACAATAACACTTTATGCCAAGTGGCAGTATGACCCTGTACTCGCAGTAAAAGAATGTGATGTATATAGCGGAAATAAGAGTAATAAAACAACACTCTTTGGTATCACTACAGGAAATGTCTTTGATGATTATGTGTATAAGACAGACTATCCGACAATCGGTGATACAGTATGGTATAACATTTATTTCCCTGCCGAAACAGAAAACTTTAAGGCAAGACAGTATGTTAAGTACAAGGGTGGTTCTTGGCAGACAAGAGATGTTACTTTGAGTAGTTCCAATTCTTCATCACAGTGGTTCCCGGTACAGTTTACAGGTAATTACAAAACCATTGCAGCTTCACAGCAGTACTTTGAAATTCAAGCAAAAACAGATTGGATAGATTCAAATGGTAATGTTTTGAAATCAGGTGCAACAAAAACTTTCTATATCCCAATTAAACCCGTAGTTCACAGAACACAGGTATCAGCAACAGGATATGAGGGTAATGTCGTGGCATATAGTGGTTCTGCAGGTTCAAGTGGTAAACTCTATTCCGGTCAGCGTGTTAATATTGCATATAAATATACTGCTGATAACACATGGTCTGCTGTGGAATATTTAAGAGGTTCTGCCTACACTTATAAGAACTCTAAATGGACTAACATTTATGGCTCCAATGATGGCTATGATGCTGCAAAGAACAAGATTGGTATTTCCAAATCTTCAGCAATATCATTGAACAGTTCATTGAACACTTATACTGTTCCAATAACAAGTCAGAACAAGCTTCGATTTAATCTTGAAACTTGGTGGGCAAGTGATAAAACTCATACCGTTGAAGAAACTTGGTATGAATTGCCTGTTGTAAAATCTGATGTCGCTCTTACAAAAATTACTCTTGTAAACTCATCGACAAAGGCAACTCTTGACCCCAATAATCTTGAAGCAGGTCAAAGCGTTCTTGTAAGGTACACTTATAAAAACAACACAGATGTAAAAGTTTATGTTGAGGGATTTAAGAACGATAAATCCAAGATAATTGGTGTTTATGCTATCCCTGCAAAATCTTCAATTACAGTTGATGGATATACTTTTAGTGTACCAAACAAAAGAGAAATCAGTATTTGGGGTGGCGTGTATCTCGAAGGAATGGGCATATATAACACGGATTATGAATCAGATGGAAGTAACAATGCATTAACATTAAAATGTAAGGTTAAACATCCATTAACGCTTCAGCCTATTCCACAGAATGCCGATTACAGAGAAGGAACAGAAGTTATTACTTCGTTCTGGCTGAAGAACAGATATACAGACGATTATGCTCCTTCAGCTAATATCTCTGTTAAGTTTAATGTGTATAAGGGTTCAAGTCTCATAAAGACTTACACCAAAACACAAGCTATCGTTCCCGGCACAGACAACAACTTGCTGTACTTTAAATGGACAGTTCCAACGGGACTAAATAGTGCTGATGTTAAAATTACGGGTGAAATCATAGAGGCTGGTGTATCCTACAACAAGGTTTCTGCCAACTATTCCACAACACCAAAGGTAACTTCTGTAACACCTGATACTCAATTTGAGAAGAAAGCTCCGTCAGGCTTTACAATTTCAACATTGGGTTCAAGGTATGGTACAGGTGTTGAATGGTGGGAATGGTCTTATTCAGGAGGAAGCTTTGTAAAGAAACAATACAAAGTTACTCATGAAAATTATACAGGAACAATAACACCTGCTAATACGGCTACTGCGACAAAGCAAGGCAGTATTTGGAATATGAATTCAGGCTATGGCTTTACTTTGTCACTTAATAACGGAGTAAAGGCAGCATTTAGTGGCTTTACAACTGCTCCTGCTTCATCATACACCTTGCCACAAACAGGTGTAGCATATTTCCCTGAATATAAGTATGCAACCGATTATGGAAAGTACACTTCTCTTGTTTTGACAAGTGGAAAATGGACATTCCCCGCAAATGGTTCGTATGGCAAAGTTCATTTTACTCCTCTTTGGTATCCTGATGGGGATTACAAAGTTAGAGTGAAACTCAGCGATTTGTGGACACCGGCAGGTATGATATATATGGAGTTCAACACCAACTATATCAAAATTAAAGACTCAGCCTATGATGATTGGTACGTGGGTCGGTAAAATATTCGCAAAAAGGGTGGCTTTCAAAAAGTCACCCTGACTTTTTGGAGGTAAAAATGACTTGTAATTATTCAAATACAATAGCCGTTAAGTACGGCATCAATTCTGCCCTTATTGCGGGATATATAAATGAAGAATTAAAATATACAGATTTTTATGTGGCCGATGCTCCTTGGGAGAGATTGACCATCAAAAAATTAACAGGTGCATTTCCTTTTATGGGTGAGAAAGCAGTAAGGAATGCTATCAAAAGACTTAAGAAAGGAAATATTCTCGTCTCAAAACAGTATGGCAAGGAGCATTTTGACCACGCCAACTACTACACAATCACAGCACACGGATATGCTGTGATGAGAGGAGACGAAAATAATGAATGATGTAAGAATGGCGGGAAGCTACAAAATATTTCACGCCTTTGAAATCGGTCATAAAGAATTTGTCTTGGGTGAAGATAAAAATGCTTCACCTGATGAAAGATTTTTAGTTGCTGATTATGAGAATAACGGCATATTTGAAAGATATGTCAATGCTCTTGCAAGTAGTGACTATGCAGAAGTTTCAAAGATATTTGCCGAGAGAATATCAAACGAAGCGGAAAAAGTTATAGAGGAAAAGTCAAAGATTGATTTTGATATAACCCCTATAACAAAAGAAACCTGTAAAGAGGTAGGATATAAAGACTCTATTAAAAACAAAGTTATTGTTTTGAGAGCAGATATATTCAAGCCTGAATATCAGAATGCAACAAGTCAGTTACAACTTTGCACCGGAGGCTTCGGAGCAGAAGCCAATTCAAGAGGCTCTGCTTGTTTCTGTACTAACCTATATTCAGGTAAAGAACACAGATACGAAAGACAAGATGTTCTCGGCATTGTTGATAAAGAACAGTTACCACAGTGGGCAAAAGACCGCTTACAGCAGGTTGAAAAAGAACGAGCCGAAAAAAGAAGGGAGCGTGATTCACGATGACAGAATTAAATGTTACTCCTTTAACTGAAAATCTTGAAAAATATACCTTTAAGCAAAGCAATCAGCTTTATCAGCAATCAGGATGTATTGGTTATCTTCGTGCAGACCTCGGTTCAAGCGGCAAAGAGTTTTATTCTACTTGGAATGAAACCTGCTCATTTTTCAAAACAGAGGAATTTTCAAAGGAATTTGATGATGTTATCAATGCCCTTCGTCTTGATGAACAATATGGTAGGATGCTGAATGACAGAACACGTCTTTCACAGTATTGCCACAAGGAAGCAAAACAGTATAGTGGAGCTGATAATCAGTATTTTGGTGTAAGAGTAGATACCGAAAAGCACACTTATCTTTTAAGGCTCAATCCTAATCAGGGTGAATATAACCTTTACTGTTATTGTTATGTAAGACAATATCTTGAAACACAGCTTTCCCATGCAAGTAAGGGTATTCGCTTTATAAACCCTCATTACAGAGAGTTGTTCAGAATCCCTGATGATGAAAAGATAAGAATTATAAGGACAGACGGTGAAAAGGTTGATAAGACTTGCAGATATATAGATGATTACCACACAGAGGTTGGTGATAGGCTTTATCATATTTGCGAATTTGCAGAGATTATGGAGAGAAACGGCAGTAAGGTTATTCCGCTTCGTTCTTCACTCCCCGAAAGGTGTTATTCCGTAGCTGAATCAACGGGCAACCTCATTATTATCACCAAAGGTGAAAGCGGATACACCGATGTAAATGACAACAAAAACACACCCGAACAAAACAGAAAACTTGCAGACGGACACAATGCCGAAATGGGTGTTACCAAAGCACAGGAAAATGCTATGGTTGCAGGCTCTATGTTCGGTTGGACTGTTAAAGCAGCAGACCCTAAAAACTACAATGAACAAGGTAAGCTCATTCACCAAAGGCAGCACGAGCGAGGTGATGAGCGATGAAGAACATCGTGAAAAATGAAGGTCGATGAAAAAGCACTCGGATGTGCTAAATGCACTTTCAGAAACGGAAATGTCTGCAATATCTGTTACAAGAAAGTGTATGAAGAATTTTATAAAAGGAAGGAGAATGTAGATGGCAAAGAAAAACGAATTTCAAGAGAAAATGAAAATAATTGAAAAACTTGCTATTCTCGGCATTAAAAGTGAAAAAGATATTGAGCAATTAAAGCCGAGTGATTTGTTGGCAATCGAAAATATATCTTTTGCTGAAATTGACCTCATAAGTCAAATTAAACTTTGTATTCAAGGAAACACTTTATATTCTTTTCTTGCCTATGATATAACCCCTCCCGAACCGAAAAAAGTAAAACGAAAAGAGCCGGTTAAAAGTGAGGTGAAGCCTGATGGCGAGTAAACTTCAAATTGTTACGGCAATGTTCAATGATGAGGTCGGCAGTGCTACGAACAGCTATGACAAATGGACTTCATTCTTGAGAACAGCAGCTAACAACTACAAGTATTCTTTCGTTGACCAAATACTCATTTATGCACAAAAGCCTAATGCAACGGCTTGTGCCGAGATAGGCTTTTGGAATGAAAAAATGCACCGTTGGGTTAATCGTGGTGCATCCGGTATTGCTCTGTTTAATTATACAGGTTCAAACCAAAGACTTCGCTATGTGTTTGATGTATCTGACACCAACTCCTTTTATGGCTATGAAGTTCATCGTTGGGAAGTAAAAGACCGTTATCACGATGAAATTGCCGAAGCACTTTCAAATGCTTTCGGTGATGTAGCTGAAGGTGGTCTTGAATCCGTTATTGATGATACAGCAAGAAATATGGTTGAGGATAATATTCTTGATTATGTTTCATTGATGGAAGACTCAAAATACGGTAGTTTTCTTGAAGAACTTGATGAGGATAATATAAATGTTATTCTCAAAAATGCACTTTCTGCTTCTGTCGGATATATGATGATGACAAGGTGTGGAATAAATGCAGATGAATATTATGACCGAGAAGATTTTGAAGATATATTCAATTTCAATACCCCACCTACGGTTATTGCTATGGGTACGGCAGTAAGTGATATTACTGAAATGGGACTTCGTGAAATTGAAGCAACGGTTAAAAATATTGAAATAAATGAGAAAAAAAGAAATCGCACATTTGTCAAACCAACCGAAAAAGAATATGATGAGGGTGCAAACAAAAAAATTGACACCGAAAGGAGTAATGATGATGTCACAGATAACTTACAGGACAGTGGGAGATTTCAAAATCCCGAACTTGACGCTACCGCCCGAGGAGAACGTTACTCTTGGGAAGTACGGTATGATGAGGAAGAAGTACCTGATGGAACACAGGAAAGTCTATTTCGCTCAGTTGAGAGCACAGGGGAACGTAATGAGAACCTTGAAGGCAACGGAGGAGGAAGCCGAACAGATGATGGAGAGGCTCACAACAGAAATGATGAAGGCTCAGGGAGTGACAGAGAAACTCAAAGCCGAGAATCAAATGAAGTGGGTTCAGATGATGAACAACATCAGAGCTTCGGCACAGGAAATAGTATTGAAGGAACTGATTTACAACTAAGTAATCACGACTTTAATGCTCGATGGAATGGAGTTGAATACTTCCATCAAGACAAAGAAAAAAACGAGTTAATAAAATCATATTTAACTCCATACAGAGAAGAAATCGCTGCGTTTTATGAGAGCCATACAGACTCAAAAGAACGGAGCGATTTTGTTATGTCTTTCTTTAATGCAGAGCCATTTACAATGACACTTTCAAACGGAGTAAATGCAGGTTTTGAAGCGTATTCCGATGCTATAAGACTTTGGCGAAATGACGGAACAGAGCTTCGTGAGGCTTGGGAGAAATGGTTCCAAATAGAGCGTTCCGTATTCGGCATGATACTGCTTGAAGAATGGACAGAACCACAAGCACTTCTTTTGCCTACGGTTGATAATCAGCTTGAATTTATCGGTACAAAAGTAAAAGATGCAGTTCTTCCACTTCCTCAAGGTGCCATTGACTATATTCTAACAAGAGGCAGTAGTTTTAGTGAAGGAAAGATGAGAATTTACAGACACTTCTCTGAAAGTCTTTCAAAAGAAGATAACATTGCTTTTCTTAAAAATGAATATGGTACAGGTGGTGGAACAAGTGTTATTCCCGGTTCAGGTTATTGGGATAGCCACGATGCAAAGGGTATAGAAATTTCTGACCATTACAGCGTTCCTGAAAGACGAGTTCTTTTTAAATGGAACTATGTTGAAAAGCGTATTTCCGAGCTTATAAAACTCGACAGATATTTAAGCCCAAAAGAAAAGGAAATGTATCCTCAGTGGCTTGAAAATAAGCTAATACAAGAAGCGGAACAGAAAAGGTCAAGTGAAATCAGGGAGTTTATTCGTAATGCTCCGAGTGAGGAAGAACCTCCAAAAGAATATAGATTTGAATATAACCTTGGTGACACGGTATATATCGGAGCTGACGAATATACCATTCTTTCGCTTGAAGACCCCGTGATTTTAAATGACAGTCAATACCCGTTATTTAATAAGGAATTTCCCAAAGCAGAATTTGAAGAAAAGGTTAAGGAAAATCCTGCGAATAATCATTTAAGAGTTGAAGTGGAGGTCGAAAGACCTATAACTGTGCCTGAAACCGATATAGTTGTAGATGATAGTCTAAAACCCGATTTCATTCTTCAATACGAGCAGGTAAAAAGAGAAAATCCCGATAGTGTGGTTATTCTGCATACGGGCAGCTTCTATTACACCTTCGGCAAGGATGCCGAAATTCTTGGTGAGCATACAGGCTATACCGTAGAAAAGAAAAATCTTTACGGCAATGTATTTACACCCCACCTTGCGGTTCTTGATTTTAACAAAAGCTATTGCGTTAAAGCTCTTAACGATAACAATGTTAATGCTGTCATATTTGAGATGAATAAGGGTGTTATTGAGAGATACCCTGAAAAGACAGAAAGAGAAAATCGACAAGAGAATTTTCTGTATTTTGTTGAGCCTGAAAACAAAGAACAAGAAGTGTTGTATAAGGTTTTATGGTCTTTAAGACTTGAAGACATTGTACTCAATCACGAGGGTGATACACTTGTCGCTACGGATTATGACAACACTTGGCGTGGTGATGAGTTTTATAAATTCCTTGTTGAAGAAGTCTTTGTGTTCAAAGATGACGGTTCTGTTGCTGCTGTTGATGCAGAACTGTTAAAAGAGTTTACTGAACTTTCAGAAAAACACGGGGTTCCTGTAAAAGACAACAGATATACACCGCTATACAGAGATTATCTTGAAGTGAAGAATGAAAATCCCGATAATATAGTTCTTTATCAGGTTGGTGATTTCTATGAAGTATTTAACAAAGATGCAGAGGTTGTTGCTGAAGCACTTGAATTAGTCCTTACTTCAAGAAATATAGGTGGAGACAAAAGGGTACCGATGGCAGGTTTCCCTAATCACAGACTTGAAACATTTACAGATATGCTTACTGACAGAGGCTTTGATATTGCAATTTCATCACTTGAAAATGGTGAGAGAAAAACAGTAACCCTTGTTTCAATGAACAAGGAAGACCCTGTTGAAAGCAAACCTGTGGGTAGAATTGATTATCTTCATACAAACGGTGCAGTTCGTGAAAGTATTGAATATACAAGCGAATATCAGTTCGTAAAGGATATTAAAGAAGAAAATCAATATGGTGTGCCAATGTCAATCGTTGTGTATGCCGATAAAGACGGAAATACAATTCCTATTGAATTTGCTACTGAACTTGACCCACCGTTACAAGGCTTTGATATTGTACCAAGTCCGTATTTAGAACTTGCCGAAGTAGAAAAGTCAGAAGAACTTACAGATGCAGAACTTATCGGTAAAGAGGTTTTCATTGATGGTGATAAATATATCATCGAAAAGATTGATCCTGTATTCGGTGATGTATCAATGCGAGATGCAACTGCTGTTTACCCGATAAACAGAGTTGAAAAGATAGGTTTTGTCCGTGAACACTTAAGGGAAGAAGAAACGCCACAGAAATTCACAACTGAAAAGGTTGCTGAATATCCTGCTGTTGAAAACAGACTTCCTTATGATGTTGTAATTCAGACAATTAAAACAAGCGAACCTGAGCTTACTCCTCCCGTTTGGGAAGATAAAAAGGAAGAAAAGGTAACAACCTTAAAACCGACAGTTCCCGAAAGTGAGAAGCATAATTACCGAATAACCGATGATAATTTGGGCGTTGGTGGAGCAAAAGAAAAGTTCAGGAACAATATGGCTGCTATCAACCTTCTCAAAGAACTTGAATTTGAAGACAGACTTGCTACTCCCGAAGAACAAGAAATACTTGCTAAATATGTAGGCTTCGGTGGTCTTGCCGATGCCTTTGATGAAAGCAAGGAGAATTGGGCAGATGAGTACAAGGAACTTATTGTAACTCTTACTCCCGAAGAATATGCGGCTGCAAGAGAAAGCACACTTACTGCTTTCTATACTCCACCCGTTGTTATTCGTGCTATGTATGAAGCACTTGGAAATATGGGATTTGAAAATGGTAATATCTTGGAGCCTTCTTGTGGTACAGGTAACTTTATCGGTATGCTTCCTGAAAAGATGAATGACAGTAAATTCTATGGTGTTGAGCTTGATAGTTTAACGGGTAGAATTGCACAGCAGTTATATCAGAAATCGGGTATTACAGTACAAGGTTATGAAAAGGCTTCACTTCCCGATAATTTCTTTGATGTCGCAATAGGTAATGTTCCTTTCGGTCAGTTCAAAATAATTGATAAAAAGTACGATAAGAATAATTGGCTTATCCACGATTACTTTTTCGGCAAGACACTTGATAAGGTTCGCCCCGGAGGCATAGTTGCCTTTATCACTTCGTCAGGTACTATGGATAAGAAGAACCCTGCTGTAAGAAAGTATATCGCACAAAGAGCCGAGCTTCTCGGTGCCATTCGTTTACCGAATAATACTTTCAAAGCAAATGCAGGAACTGAAGTAACCTCGGATATTTTGTTCTTACAAAAACGAGATACCCTTACTGTTGAGGAGCCTGATTGGGTTCATCTTGACCGAGATGAAAACGGTAATGAATACAACAAATATTTTGTTGATAACCCCGAAATGGTACTCGGTGAAATGGTTATGGAGAGTTCACAGTTCGGACAGTCCCTAACTTGTAAACCTTATGATGACAGACCTCTTGCTGACCAACTTTCCGAAGCAGTTCAGAATATTCACGCAGAGATAACGGAATTTGAAGTTGAAGAAATGGGAGAAACGGATGACCATTCAATTCCTGCAGACCCCGATGTTAAAAACTTCAGCTTTACTCTTGTTGATGGCAAGATATATTATCGACAAGACAGCCGTATGAACCCTGTTGATGTGTCTGCAACTGCTGAAAACAGAATTAAGGGTATGATTGAAATTCGTGACCAAGTCCGTGAGCTTATTCGTTTACAGACAGAGGATTACCCTGAATCTGCAATCATTTCTGCACAAGAGGAATTAAACGAAGTCTATGATAAGTTCACAAAGAAATATGGACTTCTGAATGCAAGGGCAAATCGTCTTGTGTTCTCTGATGATAGTGCATACTGTCTTCTCTGTTCTCTTGAAGTTATTGGAGAAAACGGAGAGCTTGAACGAAAAGCAGATATGTTCAGTAAGCGAACAATCAAACCTCATATTAAGGTTACGTCTGTTTCGACATCAAGTGAAGCACTTGCTGTATCAATCGGTGAAAAAGCACGAGTTGATATGGACTATATGTGTGAGCTTACCGGAAAGACAGAGCAGGAAATCTTTGAAGACCTTAAAGGTGTCATATTCCTTAACCCCGAATATACACACGATAACGGTTATGATGAAAGATACCTTCCTGCAGATGAATATCTTTCAGGCAATGTTCGTAAGAAACTTGAACTTGCAAAGAGAACAGCAGAGCTTTACCCGGAAGATTACAACATAAATGTTGAAATGCTTGAAAAGGTACAGCCTGTTGATTTAACTGCAAGTGAAATTTCAGTTCGTTTGGGTGCTACTTGGTTACCACCTGAAGATGTGCAACAGTTTATGTTTGAACTTTTCCAAACACCGAGATATGCTCAATGGAATATCAATGTGCGTTATGCACAGCAAACTGCCGAGTGGTATATTGAAAACAAGAACTACGACCGAAGCAATATTATGGCAAACAGTACCTATGGTACAAATAGGATTAACGGATATAAGATTATTGAAGAAACCCTTAATCTCAAAGATGTCCGTATTTTCGATTATGTTGAAGATGAACACGGAAACAAAAAGCCTGTTCTCAACAAGAAAGAAACAGCTATTGCACAAGGCAAACAAGAAATGATAAAACAAGCCTTTCAGGATTGGATATGGAA
>JAXJUJ010000189.1:0-25321 GCA_036309125.1 Acutalibacteraceae bacterium
AAGATTTTTGTCTGAACAAGGCAAAAATCTGCAGATATACTGCCGTATTTCAAGGATTTTTAACGCAGTTCGGGCGAAAAGATTTCTTTCAAAACCACATCTTTTAGTGGTAATTAAAGTATACATTCTTTCAGAAAGGGGCGGTATAATGGCTGAAAGCGCTGTATCTGTAACCACTGTAACAGAGCAGCAGGAAAAAATCGCCAGTCGTACCATATCAAACAACAGACGTTATGTCGGTTCAAAAGAAACAGTCGCATACGTTGTTTATGATATCTCTCAGAGCTTTAACATAAACAAGTATCAGGACATTTTTATTACCGATATAGTTCAGGTCGGTCTGAAATTTCAGACAGTTGTTACTTTTATCAACGGTATATGGGACGTTATCAACGACATTTTCCTCGCCGCAATGGTAGACAGAACAAGAACAAGGTTAGGTAAATTCAGACCATGGCTTCTTTTTGCCGCAGGTCCCGGTTTTTTCCTTTCAATCATCTACTGGCTTCTTCCGCTTATGTTTGCAAACACAGGTCCGTATAATGTCGGTAAACTCGTATTTTATCTGGTCTTCCACATTGTTAATGAAGTAATAAGTACAATCAGCGGAAT
Organism: Acutalibacteraceae bacterium; assembly: GCA_036309125.1. Lineage (GTDB taxonomy): Bacteria > Bacillota > Clostridia > Oscillospirales > Acutalibacteraceae > CAG-488. Next base: position 613 of record JAXJUJ010000189.1, read on the forward strand.
CGCAAGAACAGGTATGCTTTCGACTATAACGCCGAATATTATAGAACGAACGCGACTGATTACACAGGCGCAATTGCTTTCAGGCTTCGTTGAAAAAGCTCCCGAAATTCTTATGGGTCTTCTTATTGACCTTGTTAATCACGGTGCATTGAAAATTCCGATGAAGGCGCTGTTCGTTTCAGGCGGTGTTTTCACAACCGCTGTTGCAAGTGCTATGGGTCTTTTCTTTGTCTTTACGACCAAAGAACGAATCCTTCAGCGTACAGAAAAGCCAAGTATCCTTCAGGGCTTCAAGTCAATTTTCAACAACAAGCCTTTGATGATTCTCACTCTTACTGAATTCCTTTCTGCTTTCGGTATGGATACCGGTGTTAACTACTATTACATAAATGTTCTCGGCTTTGCTTCAATGACTACAATTGTCGGAATCCCCGGTGCTTTCGTATCACCTGCAAGTTTTGCTTTCGTTACAAAAGCAAGAGAAAAATTCTCAACAAGATTCTTGTGGATCACAAGCTCACATATCAGCGATATTCTTATGTTGGGAGTTTTTGCCGTAGGTTCAATCAACAAAAACTACAAGAGACTTGCTGTTATGATTCCTGCATTTATGATAAGAGAAACCATCTGGATGTTCTTCTGGGGCATCAAGAATGTTATCCCCGAAGAAATGCGCAACGAAACCATCGACTACGGTGAGTGGAAAAACGGTTACCGTACAGAGGGTATCACTGGTGTTGCAAAGGATCTTTCCAGAAAGCTTGTAGGCACACTCGGTGCTACAATCAAGGCTGCAATTCTTGCAAGCATAGGCTACAAAGAAGGTGCAGGCTTCGGCAGACAGAGTGAAAAGACAGAGTACTATCTCTTTATGATGTGTACACTTCTTCCGACTGTTACAGGTGCTCTTGGTCTTATTCCGAAATTCTTCTATGACCTTTCAGGTGAAAAGAAGGAACGTATGTACAGAGAGCTTGCTGAACGCCGTCAGAGCGTCATTGACCAGATGAAAGAGGTTAATGAATCCGCTGTGCCGGTAGACGAAAATAAATAATACCTCAAAAACGCAGTTCAGGCTCAGCCTCGAATTGCGTTTTTTTCTGATATAAAAAATCTTTCCGAAAAAAAGCAAAGATTTAGTTGAAATCAGTCATAAGCTATGATATAATGAATTGAAATTTTATATTCTCTTCAAAGGAGGGCGGTATAATGGCAGAAAATGCTGTATCTGTTAAGGACGATGTTACGGAGCAGCAGGAAATCAAAGCCGGACGTACCATATCAAACACCCGACGTTATGTCGGTTCCAAAGAAACTGCAGCCTATGTTGTTTATGACATCTCTCAGAGTTTTAACATAAACAAGTATCAGGACGTTTTCATCACTGATATTGTTCAGGTTGGCTTGAGTTTCCAGACAATAGTTACGTTCGTCATTGGTATCTGGGACGTTATTAACGACGTTTTCCTCGCAGCAATCGTCGACAGAACGAGAACAAGATTGGGTAAATTCAGACCCTGGCTTCTTGTTTCAGCCGGCCCCGGCTTCATGCTTTCAATCGTTTATTGGCTTTTGCCATTAATCTTTGCCGGTACAAGCCCGTACCACGCAGGTAAGCTGGCATTCTATATGATTTTCCAGCTTATAAACAACCTGAACGGCTCGCTTAACGCTATCGCACGAACAGGTATGCTTTCAACTATCACACCTAACGTTATCGAAAGAACGCGACTCATCACACAGGCAAGCTTGTTCTCAGGCTTCGTTGAGAAGGCTCCTGAAATTCTTATGGGTCTTCTGATTGACCTTGTTAACCACGGTGCAATCAAGATTCCGATGAAGTCACTTTACGTTTCCGCCGGTATTGTTACCTCAGGTGCGGTAAGTATCATGGGTCTCTTCTTTGTATTCTCTACAAAAGAAAGAGTTCTTCAGCGTAACGAGAAGCCGAGTATCCTTCAGGGCTTCAAGTCAATTTTCAACAACAAGCCGTTGCTTATCCTTACTCTTACTGAGTTCCTTTCAGCTTTCGGTTTGAATACAGGTCTCAACTACTACTACATAAACGTTCTCGGCTTTGCTTCAATGACTACAATCGTTGGTATCCCCGGTGCAGTAGTCTCCCCGACAAGCTACGCTTGGGTTACAAAAGCAAGAGAAAAGTTCTCCACAAGAACATTGTGGATCGCAAGCTCTCATGTCAGCGACGTGCTTATGCTTGGCGTATTCGCTGTAGGTTCTATCAACAAGAACTACAAGAAGCTCGCAGTTATGATTCCTGCGTTTATGATCAGAGAAACTATCTGGATGGCATTCTGGGGTATCAAGAGTGTTATTCCTGAGGAAATGCGTAACGAATCCATTGACTACGGTGAATGGAAGAACGGTTACCGTACAGAAGGTATGACAGGTGTTGCTAAGAACCTTGCTCAGAAGCTTGTTGGTACACTTGGTGGTACAATCAAGTCAGCTATCCTTGCAAGCATCGGCTATAAGGAGGGTGCAGGTTTCGGTAAGCAGACTGAAAGAACTGAGTACCTCCTCTTCATGATGTGTACACTTCTTCCGACAGTTACAGGTATTTTCGGTCTCATTCCGAAGTTCTTCTATGACCTTTCAGGTGAAAAGAGAGAACGTATGTACCGTGAACTCACTGAACGTCGTCAGAGCGTTATCGACCATATGAAAGAGGTCGACGGCGACAAGCCAATCGAAGATTAATTAACATTTACAAAAACACTGCAGAACATTCTGCAGTGTTTTTATTTATCCGTAAGTATTAAAACACCTATGAAGATTACTCCTCATAGGTGTTGTTTTTATGCCTTCTTTTTAGAAAGTATGCCGATTGTAATTATCATTGTAACAGGGAAAATGACCAAAACCAGAATTCCGAATTTCAGCGGATCGAAAGTGAGAGAGGATTCTCTCACACCGTCAGAAATAACTCCTGCAAACCACGGTCCGAATGCGCAGCCAAGATCGCCAAAAACGGCAAGCATTGCAAAAAGCGGTGTGCCTCCTCGCGGGAACAATTTAGCTGCATAGCTGAAAACTCCCGGCCACATTGTTGCAACAGAAAGACCGCAAAGTCCGCAACCAATAAGGGACGCCATAGGTGCTTTTGAGAGCGTGACGGTCATATACGCTATCACACAAAGTGTCGCGCTGAATGCGAGGACTTTCCTTATATCAATTCTGTCCCCTATCAATCCGTAAACAACCCTTGCTGAAGCCATAAGAAGCGCAAAAAGGCACGGTCCGAGCAGATCGCCCATCAGTTTATCCACGCCAAGGCTTTTTTCTGCAAATGTCGATGCCCACTGTGCCATTGTCAGTTCACTTGCTCCGGCACAAAGCATCATAATTGCAAGAAGAATGAAGGTCGAATTTTTAAAAAGCTCTCCAACCTTCATCTCGTCTTCACCCTCGGGTACGGGTGGAAAGATCGGCACTCGCATAAACATAAACATATTTATGAAAGGAATTATCGCCCAAAGCATCGGAGCATAAATCCAATTTTCACTACCTGCAAACTTTATTGCAACCGTCGTAAACAGGACAACAAACATCTGTCCCCAACAGTAGAAGGAATGCAGAAGGCTCATTTCGCCTGATTTATTCTGAAGAGGCAAGCCCTCAACAATCGGGCTGACAAGCACTTCGATGAGGCCTGAGCCTATAGCGTAGGTTATTATAGAAATAACAAGTCCTATGTAATGGTTATCCATCGCCCTTGGCAGAAATCCGAGAAGCATAAGTCCCGAGGCGCTGAACACATGCGCAAGTACTATTGAAACTCTGTATCCGAGTTTTGCAATAACCCTGACAGAGATTATGTCAACGAAAAGCTGTGTGACAAAATTAAGCATTATCAGCCAGCTGATTTTAGTGTAGTTTATAGTGAACTCTTCCTGAAATATCACATAAAAAAGCGGTGCTAAATTATTAATAATCGCCTGCACGAAGTATCCCGTGTAGCAGGCGATTTTTGTTGAAGTATATTTTTTACTCATTGGTCTCTTCCGTTTCTTCTTCCTCGCTTGACACAAGTGCGTCCTTCCAGTACCACCAGCGAAGCTTCTTCGGATCTGGCTTTACTTCGTTTGCAAAGTAAACCGCGGCGCGCATCTCATAGAGAATCACGCGGTCAGCAACGCCTCCGCTTTCAACACAGTAATCGAGGTAGAAATTATCCCCTTCCTTGCCACGGAGCTGTTCCGTACTTTCTATTTCAAGCACTCTGAAAGCTTCCTTCGCTTCAGGAGTGAGGAAATCAAGATCAGCAATTTTCATTATTTTAGGCTCTTTGTTTTTTCTTGAAAATAACATATAATCACCCGTTGCATTTTTTATTAGAGTACCATATTCAAAGAATAAAGTAAATAGTTAAAATCATTTTGTTTGTTGTTTTATGCCTGATTACATGATATAATTTTCCCGACGGAGGTTGATTTTATGTTTAAGCTCAGAGAAAATGACATTATCCTTTTTCAGGGAGACTCCATAACCGACGGCAACCGCGGAAGAAGTAAAGACCCTAATCACATTCACGGTCACGGGTATCAGTACATTCTTGCTTCGGAAATGTATGTCGACAACCTTGATAAAAATATTGAAATCATCAACAGGGGCATCAGCGGAAACAGAATTTCCGACCTTCAGGCAAGATGGGAGGAGGATTGCATAAACCTTAAGCCTACGATTTTAAGTATACTCATCGGTGTCAATGATGCACATTTTAACTTTGAAAACGGAACAGGTGCAGATCCTGAAAGCTACGAAAAGATATACCGTTCTCTTCTCGATAATGCTCTCAGGGTAAATCCTGCTACTCTCATCGTAATTATGGAGCCTTTTTTCGGAACATCCAAGATTCCCGACTACAACGAATATATGAAAGCTCACGTCTGCGAATTTGCCGTATCCGCAAGAAAAATTGCAGATGAATACAACGCCGTTTTCGTGCCGTTACAGGATATGTTTGATGAATATGCCAAAACAACTGACATTTATAAATTGCTGTGGGACGGAGTTCATCCGACAACAGGTGGACACCAGCTTGTCGCAAGACGTTGGAAAGAGTGTGTTAAAAAAAGAATTAACGAAAGATAAAAGGAGTGGACTTATCCACTCCTTTATTTTTATATTATCACTCTGAATGTTCTTACCTGATTAGGTGTGATTTCGAACGAGAATTCATTGTTGCTGAACTCCAGCTCATTTTCGTCAACCTCCATAAGGTTGCATTCTATAATCTTCTTCACATCAGCAAAGTTAAGCTTAACCTTTACATTACCTCTCGACTTACCTGCTTCGTACATACGGATTATAAGTCCGTTGCCGTCCTGTGCAGGCTTTACAGCATCAACAGCGATGTTTCTTCTGCTTACCTCGATAAAGGATTTTGCATCTGCGAGGTCGCCTGACTGAGCGTTTGCAGCGTATCCCTGAAGCGGCTGATTAAGCTCAAAAGCGTACTTTAATGTATCAGCCTGTGACCAGTTGCCTGCATGCGGATAAAGTCTGTAAACGAAGGTGCTTACACCCTTATCACCAACAGGATCAGGATTATTCGGTGCTCTCATAAGAGTGATTCTCATAAGGCTGTCCTTGATATCGTAACCGTACTTACAGTCATTGATAATGCTTACACCATAGTCACCTTCTGAAAGGTCTGCCCACTTATGACCGCAGACTTCAAAACGAACGAGGTCAGTGCTGTAATTCCAGTGAGTCGGACGCTCGATTGAGCCGTGCGCAATTTCGTAAGTAGCGTGTGAGCTGATTACGCTTACAGGGAAGGCTGCCTTAAGCACCTTTTCTGTTTCGTACCAGTCAACCTTTGTATCGAAATCGATGTAGTCTGCATCAGCATAAAGAATAATATCCTGAGTAATTGTTGACTTATGGAAGCTTCTGACAACTCTGATAACGCCCTTAACTTCATCAGCAGCGATAACCTCAACACTGTCCGCCTCTGTAAGATCCCATCTCTTCTTCTGATAGTTGAGCTCAAGGTTCCACGCACTTTCAACAATCGGCTTATCCTGGAAGATTGAAAGTGTATTACCGTTTTCGGTAAGAACCTCTCTATCATTTACCTTGTCATAAACGCTTGTGATTTCAGCATTATCATCAAGGGTAACTCTGAGCTTTGCATTTTCAAGAAGATTCCTCTGAGCAACAACCTTATCGAATGCAACAGCCTTAGCTACCTTGTAAACGCTGTAACCCATCTGCGGAACATCCTTGGCAATGAACATAACCTTATCGCCGTCATTTACAAAGCGACAAGCGTTACCGTTTGCATCCTCAATTCCCTCAACTTCAAACGGAAGTGCCACGCTTACTGTACCTGTAATCGGCATTGAGTTCATATTCCAGACGATGATGCCGTCTGTTGTCACATTTACGTTTTTATTGATATGCTCCACTGCAGTTGAGAGAAGTCCGTTGCCGATTTCGTTCATCTGAACATACTCTTCGCGTGTCATCTCCATCGCTTCGTGGATTGATGTACCCGGCAGGATATCGTGGAACTGATTAACCAGAAGAAGCTTCCATCCCTCTTCCATTTTCTCTGCAGGATATTCGTCACCAAGAAGTGTGTTTGAAAGAACATTAGCAAATTCAGCGTTTCTGAAAAGGAATTCGCCGCGACGGTTATTCTTCTTGATAAATGCCTGGCTTGTGAATGTGCCTCTGTGATTTTCATAAACAAGCTCGTCATTGAATGTCGGAATTTCATCCTTGAAGTCTTCAGTTCCACGGAAGAAATCAGCAACAAAGGTATTTTCAGCTTTCGGCATACCGGGCATATTTTCAAAACGCTTTGAACGCTCGATCTGACCGATGGTCACACCGCCGCCACCGTCACCATAGCCGAATGAACCGACAGACTTCTTGGTTATATTTTTCTGGTTTGTGCGCTCCCAATTATCCTTGATATAGTGTGCATCGTACTCGCCCTGATAGTGCTGCTGCTGAACGCAGGCAACGATCTCATCACCTGAATGTGAACGCCAGTTGAACACTGAATGCGGGAACTTATGGGTTGCATTGAAGTAAAGCTTAGCTGTGTAGAAATACTTCATACCCGAGCGTCTGATAACCTGAGGAAGAGCCCATGTGAAGCCGAAGCAGTCAGGAAGCCAGTAAACATCTGATGAAACACCGAATTCCTTCATGAAGAACTCTCTTCCGTAAAGAAGCTGACGTACAAGTGACTCACCGCTTGCAAGGTTAGTATCAGCTTCACACCAAGTGTTACCTACAATTTCCCAACGTCCTGCTTTTACAGCTTCCTTAACCTGCTCGAAGATATCCGGATAGTACTTCTTCATATAGTCGTAAACTACCGCCTGACTCTGTGTAAATTTGAAATCAGGATATTCTTTCATCATTGCGAGGTTATTTGAGAAGGTTCTTGCAGTTTTTCTGACAAGCTCACGTGTTGTCCAGAGCCATGCAACGTCAAGGTGTGAGTGACCAATCATGCAAAGAGTACCCTGCTTTGCATCAGGAATTTCTGAAAGCAATTTTACAAGAAGCTCATTTGCCTCAGGAACACTCTTATAGAATGTTTCGTCATCAAAATCGAAATCAAGAACGTGAAGAGATTCGTCAATCGCTCTGTAAACGCTGTCATAAATAACCTGATTGTCAATATATTCAAGGCTGTCATATGCACTTTGAATGTCATACCAATACTTCTGAGTTTCAACATTGATTGCCGCAAGGTGTGCATATTTCATTGTGTACGTAAGATCCTTTGCACCTGCAACGGCATCTGCGCAGAACATGCCGCAGTTAACTGTTGCCTCAAGCTCGATATCGAGCTCGTTACCTGCCTTGTTATCATCGATAATTACAACAGTACGGTCCTGCCAGCCTGCTTCATCACTGAATGCGCCAACGATTTTTCCGTTGATTCTTACAAGCGCCTCACCGCCAAAGCCTGCATAAAGATAAAGCTTTTTGCCGTCCATACTTTCAGGCACGGTTACCTTGGCTTTGAACCATCTTGTCGCATCGTAGCCTACGCTCCAACGGTCGCCGATTTTCATAATCTGTCTCGGCATATTGTCATATGTAAACTCGCCCGGCTTGTGGTGCCAGCCTGTGTAGCTTTCCCACTCATTGATGGGCAGAGATTCCATTATAATTTTCTTTTCAACCTGTTTGATAAGATTGCCCATAATGGACGCTTTCATTGTCTGCATAAAACCTCTCCTTTCAGCACTTTAAAGTACCATAATTAAATTTTATTAAAACAGAAAATATTTGTCAATAGAAATAAAAAAATTAGATGGTCTTTTCCAAAGAAAAAACCGTCTGTTTGCTAAATATTAATACCAGATCCAGCCGAAGAGAACGATAATAATGATCCACTCCCACCACTGGTAGCTTACGCTTACTTCGCAGGATTCATTTACAAGACCGTCAGCACTTGTTACTGTGATTGTAGCACTTCCCGTACCTGATGCGTACACATTACCATTTTCATCAACTGTAGCAACCTTCTCGTTTGATGAAGTCCATGTAAGCTCGTCAGCTGCATAGTTTGATGTAACGTTGATCTTGTGCGATGATTTGTAATTCATTGCAAAAGAAGTTTCGTTAAGTGTGAAGTTTTTGAAAGAAACAGTAACCTTTGCCAAATCAGTAATATCAACATTCGGATTACCCTGAGAATTATTACCTGAAGTAATTACGCAGTCATCGATAACAAGATTGATGTCAGTATTCTTCACGGGAGCTGAGGTTTTCTTTGTGAAAGTCACATCATAAAGACCTACAGGCGCCTTGATACCCTGAAGTGTCATAATCGCTGCCTTTTTTGTTGCAGGATTAGCAATAGAAGTAACCTGATCACCATCATTCATAATCTGATCTAAAGCAAGATTTTTAAAATCATCAGTCTGTGTAAAAGCTGTACATTCTTTGATTGCTGATGAGGTGTAAACAGTAAGACCCAGAGAATTAAATGCACCTTTTTCAAACGAAATTCTCACTACTACTGTTTTGTCTGTTTCTGAAACAAGAGAAACCTTGAATTCAGGTGCTGTCGGTGCTGCTGAAGCAGAAAAAACTGCAACGGACATCAACATAAGCGTTGCAAGAACAACAGCAACAATTTTTTTGATTTTACGCATATCAATATCCCCTTTGGAATGATTTTAGTGTATTAATTGTAATATTTTTCATATTATATGTCAACAATTATTTCTTTTTTCTGTACATTTGATTTTTCATTTGATATAATGTAAAGTGATAGAAAATTAAAACTTGAGGCAGGTGAGAGTTTTTGGCAAAAAAAAGATACAATATGGATATGACTACAGGCTCATTATTTCCTAAAATACTCAGCTTCGCCTTCCCTCTTATGATCACAGGACTTTTGCAGATAGTTTACAACGCTGCTGACGTTATGGTAGTCGGCAGATTTGCAGGAAGCGTTTCCCTTGCTGCCGTAGGAGCTACATCTACCCTTGTCAATCTTATGCTCAACCTTTTTCTCGGACTTTCAATGGGATCAGGTGTAGTGGTAGCAAAACACATAGGAGCAGCAGACAACGCAGCTGTTCACCGTTCAGTCCACACCGCTATGTTACTCTCTCTTGTAAGCGGAATACTGATAGGTTTATTCGGTTTCATAATTTCACCCATTGCACTAAAAGCGATGGGAACACCCGCAGAAGTGCTGAAACTTTCCTCTCTTTATCTGAAAATTTTCTTTCTCGGTACACCTGCAAATATGATTTTCAACTACGGTGCATCTATTCTCAGGGCTACAGGCGACAGCAAGCGTCCGCTTTATATTCTCACTTCTACAGGTATTCTCAATGTGGTTCTTAACATCTTCTTTGTAGTCAAGTGTCATATGGACGTCGCAGGTGTGGCACTTGCAACAATCATTGCTCAGTACGTTTCAGCAGTATGTGTACTTTATATTCTTCTTAATATAAACAGTGTAATTCACTTATCCCCTAAAAAACTTGCGATTTATAAAGATGAACTCAAAGACATTCTCAGAATAGGTATACCTGCAGGACTTCAGGGTTCGCTTTTCTCTCTTTCGAATGTTATTATCCAGTCTTCAATCAATTCGTTCGGTGCCGCCGCAATAGCCGGCAACACAGCATCGGGCAATGTGGACAGCATAATTTTTACTTGCTGTAACTCTGTTTCACAGACTGCAACCACATTCACTTCGCAGAATTTCGGTGCAGGACAGTACAGGCGCATCAGAAAAATATACTTCAATTGCATAGGAACAAGTGCCGCCACTGCAGTAATTTTCGGCATAGCTTTGTGGTTCTTCGGTCCTCAGATACTTACAGTATTTTCTACTGATGCTGAAGTAATAGAGCTCGGAATGATCCGTTTACGTCTGTTTGCTGTCACGTATATCATAAACAGTGCACTTGATGTCACAACAGGACAGATGCGCGGTCTCGGAAAATCCGTTATCCCGATGATAGTCACAATGGTCGGTGTCTGCGGACTCCGCATACTCTGGGTGTTTACGGTATTCCCTCAGCACCGATCGCTGTTTATGCTTTACTTTTCATATCCTGTTTCATGGTTCATCACAGGCAGTGTTCTCGTAGTGATGTATGCCATAACCTTCCGTAAAATCTTAAAAGGAGCCGATAAGAATGAGACTTCTCGCATTAGGTGATATCGTCAGCAACAGCGGTTGCGAATTTGTGCGAAAAAACCTTTCTTCAATAAAAAGAACATACAATATTGACGTGTGCATTGCAAACGGTGAAAACTCAGCAACAGGTAACGGCATTCTCCCCTTCTCTGCTGATCATCTCTTCGCAAGCGGTGTCGACTTCATCACAACAGGCAATCACGTTTTGAGACGTTCTGAGATTCATTCGTATCTCGATGAGAGAAGCGACATTATCAGACCCTACAATATGCATTCAAGTGTTCCGGGAAAAGGTGTTTCCACGATAGATATGGGCTCTTACCGCATCGGTGTAATCAACCTTATCGGCACAGCATATATGAACGCTAATTTTGCCAATCCTTTTGACAGCCTCGACAAAGCACTCGAGGAAATCAAGGACTGCAAAGTTAAAATAGTAGATTTTCACGCTGAATCAACAGGAGAAAAACGTGCTCTCGCAATCTATGCAGATTCAAGAGTTTCAGCTTTTTTCGGTACGCATACCCACGTCCAGACCGCTGATGCTCAAATCCTTTCCGGTGGTACCGGCTACATAACAGACCTCGGAATGTGCGGTGCTGAGGATTCTGTTTTGGGTGTCGAAAGCGAATGTGTAATAACAGCACTTAAAACAGGTATGCCCACCAGATTCAGGGCAAAAGAAACCAACATCAAGCTTGACGGATGCATATTCGAAATAAACGAAAAGACAGGTCAGTGTATATCAGTTGATGTGATTAATGTACGATAACAGAGGTGTACTGATGAAAAATATAAAAAAATTAATCTCACTTTTGGTTTGTTCAACTATCCTGCTCACTGTTTTCACAAGCTGTGAGTTGCTTGATCTTTCCGTTGAGCCAACCACACAGGCTGCTGAAGAGGAGACACCTGTTGAGGGTCTCGACGAAATCGGCTATACTCTCGCCTTCCTTCGTACGGATTCACTCAATCCATACGAATGCGAAAGCGAAACTAATATGAACATTGCCAAGCTTATGTTCGACCCACTTTTTAACGTCGGCAACGACTTTAAAGCATCTGCTGTCATCGCAGAAAGCTATGAATACACTGCTGACAACAAAATCACTGTAAAAATCAAATCAGGACTTACCTTTACTGACTCAACTGCACTCAGTGCAGAGGATGTCGTGTATTCTTTTGTTCTCGCTAAAAAAAGCGATTCCTACTCTGCTCTTCTCAAAAATCTGACGGATGCAAGTGCTGACGGAAGCGGTAACGTGGTATTTACACTCAAAAAAGCTAACCCGTATGAAGTTTCAAATCTCACATTTCCCATAATAAAAAAAGACAGCGACAAGGACACTTCAAGCTCTGATGACTACTCGTCAGCCATCCCTATCGGCAGCGGAAGATACACGCTCAAAACAGAAAATGAAAACAAAAAGCTTGTCGCAAACAAGACACGTCTCGGCTCATATATCCCGAAATACAACTTTATCGGGCTCAGAGACATAACCGAAGTTTCTTCAATCCCCGGTCTTTTTGATCTGAACGAAGTTGACTTTTACACAGAAAGCTTTTCAGACGGTGTTTACAAGAGATATTCCGGCACAAGTGCGACTTTTGAAACCACGAACTTCGTGTATCTCGGTATAAATTCACAGAGCAACGTACTCAATAACTCCGATGTCCGCAGAGCGCTCTCTCTGCTTATTGACAGAGAAAATATTGCTTCTGTTTCATTCTCGGACTTTGCAGAGCCGGCTTCAACGCCTTTTCACCCATCATTTTATGGTATAAAGGACTGTTCCATACTCCCCGTAAAACACGACAAAGACGCTGCCGAAGAACTTCTGACACGCGCAGGATTTGACGGATTCAACAGCGAGGGAATCCTTTACAATCAGGAAAAAGGTCAGCTTCAGCTCCGTCTTCTCGTAAATAAAGAAAACGGCTTCAAACTTGCAACAGCACGAAATATTCAGCAGACTTTTGCATCTGTGGGAATCGACGTTATCCTCAAGGAATACTCCTATAAAAACTATCTCAGTGCTGTCGAAGAAGGCTCTTACGAACTTTATATCGGCGAAGTAAAGCTTACCAACAGTTTCAATCTCAGCGAATTTTTCACAGAAGACGGTGCATATGCTTACGGCATAGATCCGGAATGCAAGTCTGCAGAGGATTACAAGGGTCTTCTCAAAGGCACACAAACTATGCAGGAATTCCTTGATACATTCACAGATGAATTACCCTTTATACCACTTATGTATCGCAAAGGTATCACTGTAAGAAGCAGTAAAATCAAAACTGCATCAGAAACAACAGTAACTGACTATCTTTACAACATTAACGATTGGACGGTCTGATAATGGACAAAAACACCAACATTCAATACCTCAAAGGTGTCGGTGAAAAACGAGCTAAAATTCTCAACAAGCTCGGAATTTTCACCGTTGGTGACCTTTTGCGCTTTTATCCCCGTGACTATATGGATTGGAGCAAAATCAGCTCCATCGCTGCCGCACCGTTTGACACAAACTGCTGCGTACGTGCTATCGTAAATCACAAACCAAGCGGAGCAAAAATCCGCAAGGGTATGACAATTTATAAAACGGTTGCAACTGACGGTGAGTCACTTATGAATATTACGATATTCAACAATAAATATGCCGCCGAATCGCTCGAAGCAGGAAAAGAATATCTTTTTTACGGTAAGGTCGGCGGTAACTTTTACAGACGAGAAATGTCTTCACCCCTGATCGCACCTGTCGAAACAGGAATCAGGATACATCCTATCTACCATCAGAGTGCAGGAATAAACTCAAAAGCCATAGAAAAGCTTGTCCGTCAGGCTTACTCGCAGAAAAACGACTATTTCATTGACTGTATTCCTCAGTCTTTACGCGATAAGCTCTGCCTGATGGAAATAAACAAGGCGATTTATGAACTGCACTTTCCAACCAATGAAGATACCGTATCCGAAGCCAGACGAAGACTCATTTTTGAAGAGCTTTTTATCTTCCAGCTCGGACTTATGAAATTAAAAGGTAACCGAAAGGAAAGCACTCCCGTCAGAATCAGCGAAGACTTTACGGATGAATTTGTAAAATCACTCCCCTTCACTCTTACGGGTGCACAGAAACGTGCTGTATGTGACAGCATCTCGCAGATGACATCAAACTTCACAATGAACAGACTTCTGCAAGGTGATGTCGGTTCAGGTAAGACTGCTGTTGCAGCTGCACTTATATACACAGTTGCGAAAAACGGATACCAGAGTGCTTTTATGGCACCTACAGAAATTCTCGCTCAGCAGCACTATAAAACCTGCCTTAAGTTTTTTGAAAATACTGATATCAACGTTGCACTACTCACAGGCTCTGTCACTGCTGCAAAGAAAAGAGAAATCAAAGCTCAGATTAAAAGCGGTGAGGTAACCCTCATCGTCGGCACACATGCGCTGATACAGGACGATGTAGAATTCTACAAGCTCGGTCTTGTTATAACTGATGAGCAGCACCGTTTCGGTGTCAAGCACAGGGGTGCGCTCAGCAATAAGGGCAACAGACCTCACACCCTGGTTATGTCAGCTACCCCTATCCCCCGCACACTCGCTCTGATGCTTTACGGCGACCTTGATGTTTCGATTCTTGACGAGCTTCCTCCCGGAAGACAGCCTATCGAAACCTACGCTATTGACACGGCAAAGCGTCACAGAGCGTTCAATTATGTAAAAAAACATCTTGACGAAGGACGTCAGGGCTATATCGTTTGTCCCCTTGTCGAAGAAGGAGAATCTGACCTTGCAGCTGCACAGGAATATTCTGAAAATATCTCAAAGGGATTTTTCAGCGATTATACTGTAGGACTCCTCCACGGTAAGATGAAGCCGAAGGATAAGGAAGATGTTATGGCTCGCTTTGTTTCAGGCGAAATAAAGCTGCTCGTATCCACAACGGTTATCGAAGTAGGCGTTGACGTACCTAATTCTGTTATTATGGTAATTGAAAATGCTGAAAGATTCGGTCTTTCACAGCTTCATCAGCTCAGAGGCAGAATCGGCAGAGGTCAGCACAAATCGACCTGCATACTCATAACTGACGCTCAGAATGAAGCGACACAGCGAAGAATGAAGGTTATGACAAGTACCACTGACGGCTTTAAAATTGCAGATGAAGACCTGAAAATGCGAGGACCCGGTGATTTCTTCGGTTCAAGGCAGCACGGTCTGCCTGAAATGAAGATTGCGATGCTGACAGATACTGCAATCCTCAATGAAGCCAATCATTTTGCACGTGAACTGATAATCGATGACCCGAATTTTGAAAAAGAAGAAAACAGTAATCTCAGACAAGCCATAGCAGATTTATTTTCAGGTGAATATGTTATGAACTGACAGCGGAGGATATTATGAAGAAAATAATCGTCGCAGGCTGCGGAATAGGTGGACTTGTCGCTGCCGTTAACCTGTGTGAAAAGGGTTTTGACGTAACAATATATGAATCCCGTAACCGTGAGGACCTCGGTCATGACTGGTGCGACACGGTTTATAAGCCATCCTTTTCAGAAGCAGGGATTGAGCTTCCTTCCCCCGATATTTTCACTCCATACAGAGTTATGTGTTGCAGAGGACCTGCAAAACGAATAAAAATCGTTGCAAAGCGCGGAGATGATGTTTTCCGTGATGTTGCATATATTGACCGTAAGGTTCTTATACAGCATCTTATAAGCTGTGCAGAGAAAAAGGGAGCAAAATTCGTTTTTGGTGCAAAGGTAATCGCACCTGTTACAGAAAACGGTTTTGTCACAGGCCTTAAAATCTGCACTGATAAAAAAGAAAGCGTCATTTCAGCTGACCTTGTGATTGATGCCGCAGGAATGAACTCTCCTGTAAGAAAAAATCTGCCGTCTTCGTTCGGAATCCTTAATGAAATCGACAGAAAAGACGTTCTTTACACTTACAGAGTTTACTATGATAAAACAGCTGACGAAAACACCGACCCGAGATACAATGCATACTTTTTCCACTGCAGACGCAGAAGCATTGAGTGGGTTATCACTGAGGATGAACATATAGATATCCTCGTAAGCGGTTTCGGCAGCCTTACACGAAAGGATATCGATGAATCCGTAAAGGATTTCAGAAAAGACTACCCTTATATGGGAGATAGAATACTTCGCGGAGGCACTACCTCAAAAATTCCTTTGAGAAAAAGCATCCCGATGTTTGTCGCAAACGGTTACGCCGCTGTCGGCGACTCTGCAGTTATGATAGAGCCCTTAAGCGGCTCAGGCATCAGAATGAGCTTTTACGGTGGTAAATACCTTGCAGACACTATTGCAAAAAATGACAGCGACCGTTTTTCCGTCGATAAGCTCTGGAGCTATCAGTACAGATACTTCAAGGAAAACGGTGAAGCTCTCGCTAAAGTTGATATCATCAAAAACGCACTCGCTGAGATAAACGCTGACGACATGGACTACCTTTTCGAAAAAGGTATACTGGGTGCCAAAGAGTTTGCAGATGCAGGTGATGTAAAGTATTCTGCAGAAGAATTGCTCTCAAAAGCAAAGGCAATCATAAAACGTCCTAAGCTCCTCAAGCCTTTGTCAAAAGCAGGAAAGAGCATACTCAACCTGAATAAGGCGTGTAAAATTATGCCTGAAGAATATGACCGTAACAAGGTAAGAGAATGGGTTGAACAATATAATAAGATATAAAAAAGAGCTGATTTGTCCGGTACAAATCAGCTCTTTTATTCTGTTTACCTATTCTTCCATAAAACTTCTTAGTTTTTCCAGCTGCATTTCGGCCGTCACTTTACCCTCATTGTAAAGCGTAACCAGCTCCTCTTTATTTCTCGATATTATAGTAACCTTATCAGTCTTCTGCGGACAAATAATAAATGCTTTACCCTCTTTCTCGAGTTTATAGAGGTGCTCCAACGTTGTGTTGTAAACATAGTGTCTCACATTCATCGCCTTGACAACATCAGGATAACCCTTGAGAATTTCAGAATAAATCGTTCTGCCCATTTCAGGCTTCTTAACATAACCGCGAGGTCTTGTCAGTACAGCGACAATCTTATCACACCCGTCACTCAAAGCACGTTTAACGGGAATAGAATCTGCTACCCCACCATCAAAATAAAACTTGCCGTCAATTTCTATAGGCTTACACATAGCCGGTATAGCACTCGACGCCTTAAATACGTCCCCTCTGTATTTCCGGATGTCATCCTTACTGAAATAAACAGGCTTACTCGTCTTAGCATCAACAGCGACCACATAGTACTCCATTTCTGAGTTTATCAATCTGTCATAATCTATAGGGTCAATCACTTCAGTCAGTTCAGAATATATATAATCCATCCCGAAAAAAGAACCTGTTGTGAAAAAGTTTTTAATGCCCATATATCTTTCATCAAAGGCATAATTTGTGTAAAACCTGTAATTTCTGCCCTCCTGCTCAGTTACAAATGATGCAAGGTTTGCAGCACCCGCAGAAACACCTATTCCGTACGGAAATTTGATTGAATTTTCGAGGAATGCATCCAGAACACCGCAACCGAATATTCCTCGCATACCGCCGCCCTCAACAATCAATCCTGTTTTCGACATTTTATCACCACCACTTAATATAAAATATTAACATCTGTTCAGCAAATAATCAACATTCTAAGGTATTTTCTATATTTTTAATAATATTTTTCAAAAATCGGAATATGTTTTGGGATTTATGTGAATATAAAAGCAAAATATGCCAAAAATCATATTACAACAAAGGAGGCTGATTTATGAAAAATTTCAAATATCCGCTCTATGACGTTACGCCTTTTTCATCAATAAAGGAAATGATCGAACTTGCACAGATCAACGCTGCTGACAAAATCGCTTATAAATTCAAATCTGACAGTGAAATACGTGAGATTACCTTTGCGCAATTTATTGACACATTCACCTGCCTGGGTGCTTTTTTGCACAAAGAAGGACTGTCAGGAAAGCATATAGCCTGTATAGGAACAAACTCATATGACTGGATAGTATCCTATTTCACTGTTCTGCGCAGCAGCGGTGTTTTCGTTCCCATTGATAAAGATCTGCCCCAAAAAGACATTCTATATCTGTTGCACGACTGTGAGGCAAGTGTAGTATTCTGTGACAGCGGATTTGAAGATCTTTTCCGTACTTATGAAAAAGAGCTATCTGATATAAAGCTTTTCATTGTTTTTGGCAGAAAAGAGAACGAAGGAAAATTTCTTTCCTTTGATAAATGCATTACAGCCGGAAAAGCGCTCGATAAGACAGGTTATCTGAAAGAAAAAAGCGACCCTGACAGCTTGAAGCTGCTTGTCTACACCTCAGGCACCACAGGGAAAGCAAAAGGAGTTATGCTCTCTGAGCACAATCTTGTTTCAAGCGTTTATTACGGACTTACGGTTTCTACCGTGTACGACACAGGGCTTTCAATACTTCCGTATCACCACACATACGAAGCTGTAAGTGATATACTCGTTTCATTTCACCATCATTCAACTTTATGCATAAATGAAAATCTCCAATCAATGATGAAAAACTTCAAAATATATAAGCCTTCTTATGTTTATATAGTCCCTGCTATTGCAGAATCGATCTATAAACGTATAAAAAAGATCATTCAGAAAGAAGGCCACGAAGAGCAGTTCAGCTTACTTGTAAACAAAAGTAATGAACTCAGGCGAAACGGAATTGATAAGCGTCATGAGTTTTTTGGATTTATACACGAAATTTTTGGTGGAAGATTAAGAAAAATCGTCTGTGGCGGAGCTCCGATACGGCCTGAAGTCGCTGAGTTTTTCGACAATACCGGGTTTGACTTCATAAACGGTTACGGTATAACTGAGTGTTCTCCGCTGGTTTGCGTCAATCACGATCTATATAATGATTTCCGCACTGCAGGCATAAGGTTGCCTTGCTTAGAGTGGCGGATTGACTGCCCCGACGAAAACGGTACTGGAGAAATATGTGTCAAGGGCGATGTTGTTATGATAGGTTATTACAAGCGCCCTGACCTTACTGCTGAAGTCCTAAATGGCAGCTGGTTTCACACGGGAGATTATGGATATATAACCGAAGATGACAAGCTTGTAATCACAGGAAGAAAGAAAAACGTCATAGTGCTCAGCAACGGTAAAAACATTTTCCCTGAGGAAATCGAAGGCTATATAAAAGATATCGGCTATATAAATGAAGTAGTGGTATGCAGCGAAAAAAATAATAACGGCATAGAAAAATCCCTTATGGCAGAAGTTTTTCTCGCTGAAGAGAAATCCCCTGTTGAAGTTTTGCAAAACATCAGAACAGTATGTGCTTTTCTGCCCGTTTACAAACAAATTTCGAAAGTTGTGATCCGTGATAAAGAATTTCCGAAAACAAGCTCAAATAAAATAAAACGTTTTTGAACAAAAAAAGACTGACGGTAAAATCACCGTCCGTCTGAATATTTATAATACTTATTTTACAACTGTAATGTTGTCAACTGCTGCAAGTGCATCAGCGTCAATCTTGAGCTCGCCGCTTTCAAGTGCTGCGATTGCTGCATTGAGAGCTTCCTGTGAGCCATCAGCTACAGTGTCTTCGTTAAGGTCAGTAAGATATGTAGCACCTTCGATGAATCCGCCTACAAACGGTGCAGGTTCCTTATTGTCAACTACAGCCTTGATTGCATCGATATAGAACTGTGTATAGTCATAAAGCGGTGCGCAAAGGAAAGCTGAAGCATAAAGCTTGTCGCCTGTTTCTTCATTTGTAGCATTAGCATATGTCTCTGTACCGAAACCGCAGAAGAAGATCTTTGCATCTGCAGCTGCCTTAGCGATAGCTTCGTCTTCATAGTCAGAAGCGATAACCGCACAGCCTAACTTGATGAGCTTATCAGCTGCTGCGGCTGCATCTGCTGAGCATACAACTGAAACTGTTGCTGCTGAGTTAGCTGCCTTAGCGCCCATTGCAAATGCCTTAGCAAGATCACTGTTTTCTGTCTGAGCGATGAAGCCGAGATTGTTCTTTTCGAGAGAAGCAGCCTTAAGACCTGCAACCAAGCCTGTGAAGTACATTGTTGCTGTCATATCAGCCTTGTAGCCGTAAATATTTTTGCCGTCATTTTCAGCATCACATACAAAGAACTTAACATCTTCATTGTCGCCGCCAGCAATCTTCTTGATGTCATCAAGATAACCTGCTTCTGTAGCGATAACAAGATTACATTCTTTATTAAGAATTTCTGTCAAAGCAGCTGAAACATCATCAGCATCGTCAGGGTTAACCTCTTCAACAGTGTAGTCAAATCTTTCTGAGCCGATACCGTAGCCGAGATTAAGCACCTCATTCACAGCAGCCATAGCATAACCTGTGTAGCCAGTAACTGTATCTCTTGTACCACTGAGAATAAGACCGATTTTGATATTATCTCTTGTAATGTCTGTTTCAGTGGTTTCAGTCATCGAACAGGAAGCAAAACTCATAAGCATTACTGCTGCGATAACAAGTGCAATTACTCTTTTAAACTGTTTCATGGATAGTCCTCCTTGAACCACAATATATTGATTATAATTATAGTGTATTTTTAAAGGAAAATCAAGGTATTTTTGAAAATAGACTGACATAAGATTTAATTTTTATATTGGCAATTAAAAAATTTTGTGTTAAAATGCTCTCAAGGAGTTGATATTATGAAAAAGACATTAAAAGTTATCCTCAGTGTCATTCTTTCAGTAACAATGATTTTTGCTGTATTGGTTCCTTCGTTTGCAACTGAACCCAAGACAGCTTTCATCGTTGTAAGCGGAATGAACACATTTCCTCTTGTCAACAGCGACGGTGAGCAGGCATTTCCTCCCTCATCTGATACAATTACGGAAATGGTTCTCAAAATCGTTCCTCACGTGCTTGCATTCCTTGCTACAAACAACTACGATGCTCTCGGCGACGGAATCTTCCCTCCGCTTTATGATGCATTCGGAACACTTGCCTTTGACGAAAACGGTGATTCAATAGAAGACGTTAACGGTACTCTCTTCGACTGCTCACTCGTAGGTAAAGAGGCACCCTTTGTTGCCGGTGAATCAAACGAATTTGCAACAGTACGTGCAGGTATCGACACATTCGGTCTTGAAAATACATATTTCTTTAACTATGACTGGAGACGTGATCCTCTTGAACACGCAGACAGACTCAACGAGTTCATTGAAATGGTCAAGGATCAGGGAGATTATGACAGAATAGCTCTTGCAGCTTTCAGTATGGGTGGTACAGTCACTCTTTCATACCTCTATAAGTACGGCAGTGACGATCTCGACAATATCATCCTTTGCTCCACAGCATTCCAGGGTACATCCTGTGTCGGCAGCCTTTTCTCAGCAGACTTCAGCCTTTCACTTTCAAGCCTCTGGCACAGACTCGCTCTTCTCACCCGAGATAACACTTGGGAAAATGTGATTGACTACCTTGACGAAGTGCTCGAGGCTGCAGGTGTTAACAATTTCCTTGAAACATTTGCAAACAGCATAACAGACAATCTTAAGGACAGAATTTATGCTGAGCTTCTCATTCCTATCTTCGGCCGTATGCCCGGACTCTGGGCACTTGTCCCCGATATGAACTACGAAGCTGCAAAAGAAACTATGCTCAATGGTGAAGAAACAGCAGCATTCGTTGACAGAATCGACACTTACCACTACAGCGTTCAGCAGAATGCAAAAAACCTTCTTACTACAGCTATGAACAACGGCACAAACGTTTACGTTCTCGCTCAGTATAACTGGCCGTCACTTCCTATCAGCGAGTACGTTGCTCAGCAGAATTCAGACAACCTTATCGACGTTGAATATGCGAGTGGTGGCGCAACCTGTGCAAACCTTGGTGAAACATTTGCAGATGATTACGTTCAGCAGATTCCGTCTGAATACAACTACATTTCACCTGACCGTCAGATCGACGCTTCAACCTGTATGTTCCCTGAACAGACATGGTTCTTCCGTGATATGGGTCACGTTGACTATCCTTATGGTGAAAGCACAGATTTCATCATGTGGCTTGCAACAAGTGAGAAACAGCTTACTGTTCGCGACAACGAAGCTTATCCGCAGTTTATGACATACGACTATGACAATGCAAAGCTTCTTCCTCTGACTGAAGAATCAGTAGCACCTACCACAGCAGATACAATTTTCGACGTGCTTGAAAAAATCACACGTTTCCTTGCAGAATTTATGAACAGCATCTTTTCATATCTGCCGGTATAAAAACACACAAAGCGGAGAGGTGACTCTCCGCTTTATTTTTAAGTCTTGATATAAAAAGAAAACAACCACTCTTTTGAGTGGTTGCTTTGTTTGTGTCGGCATCGCCTTATTTTCCCAGGCGGCTGCCCGCCAAGTATCTTCAGCACAGAAGAGCTTAACTACCGTGTTCGGGATGGGAACGGGTGGACCCTCTTCGCCATCAACACCGACTGTCAAGAGTTTCTCTCTCGAACGCTTGATTATTATACAACGTGTTTTGCCCTTTGTCAACACTTTTTTGAAAATTTTTTAATTATTTTTCAAGAATTTTTTCAATCTCACCTATATAGATAAAATGGTAATCGCCTGCTTTATAATTTGACTCGATAGTCTCATCAATAAAGCCTGAATTATCCATCTTCTGGACTGCAATTTTACGGCACTTGATGACAAGCCTTGCCTGTGCAGGGAAAACAGCCGCACCATCACACTCTGCAGTAAGTCCTGCCATACTGATTTTATCACAATCCCTTCCTGACTTTGTTCCGCAGATTTTAAGTGCATCCTTAAACTCATCCTCAAAAAAGCTTACGGTGAAGTAATCGCTTTTGTCCATAAACTCTTTTGTGTATCGCTGAGGACGTATAAATGCAAAAACAACATCCTTACCCCAGAGCTCGCCGATTCCGCCCCAGCTTATTGTCATTGTGTTCCACTCAGTCTTATCACCTGCTGAAACAAGCGCCCAATCGTCTGCGATTAATTTTACAAGATTTTCCTTAATCTCTCTGATATTTGACAGTTCTTTCATCTGAATCACCCCAAAAATATTTATGATGCTTTTCTTTTAATAATTCCTATAACTGAGAAAACAGCAAATGCGACTGCATTTACCGCAACAACGCTTGCACCCGCAGGCATTGAATATGCAAAAGACAAAAACAGTCCCGTAAAGAAGCACACGACCGACACAATTGCAGAAGTGATGACTACCTTTTTGAAGGATCTGCAAACTCGCATTGACGTGAGTGCCGGGAAAATCACAAGACTCGAAATGAGCATTGCGCCCATTATTCTCATACCTATGACTATCGTTATCGCTGTCAGCAGTGACACGAGCGTATTGTACATCTTTGTTTTAGTACCCGTTGCCCGTGCAAAGCTTTCGTCGAATGTGACTGCAAAAATTTTATTGTAAAATACAACATAAAGCACAAGTACCGCAACTGAGAGTATCAGACTTATGATCACGTCAGCATCACTCATTGCAAGGATACTGCCGAACATATAGCCGTTGACGTCAGAGTTGATACCTGTCGTCATAGACGTCACTATAACACCTACCGCAAGTGCCGTACTTGAAATGAGAGCTATTGCCGCATCGCCTTTCACCTTACTGTTTTCACTTATCTGCAACAAAAAGAACGCTGCTATCACTACCACAGGTACAGACACTGCAAGAGGTGCAACATTCATCGCAAGTGCAATGCAAAGCGCACCGAATCCGACGTGCGAAAGTCCGTCGCCTATCATTGAATAACGTTTCAGCACAAGCGTAACGCCAAGTAATGCTGAGCAGAGTGCAACAAGTACACCTACAATTATTGCCCTGAGCATAAAGCTGTACTCAAACATTTGTAAGAAGGTTTCAAGCATTTATGTCACCTCCGAATATACGTTTTGCCGCAGGAGTTTTCATATACTCAAGGATTGTGCCGAAAAAGTCACCGTCGTGCTCCATCGAAAGAATCTTCGTTGCATATTCAATAGAGTTTTTAATATCGTGAGTAACCATTATTACTGTCACACCGTGTTTGCGGTTAAGATGAGCAATAAGGCTGTAAAGCTCTGCCGTAACAAACGGATCGAGTCCCGTGGTCGGCTCATCAAGGAGAATAAGCTTCTGTGTAGCACAAAGAGCACGTGCAAGTAAAACACGCTGCTGCTGACCACCCGAAAGCTCGTTGAACGGCTTGTTTTTTATTTCTTCTATGCCCATAAGAGCGATATTTTCACGGGCTACCCTTTTATCTTCAGGAGTATAAAAAAGTCTGAATCCTTTTGTCTGTCTGCCGCTGAGAACAACCTCCCACACGCTTGCAGGGAAATCCTTCTGAACAACGGTACGCTGTGGAAGATAACCCATCTCCCCTGCCCGTATGCCCGAGAAAGTTATTGTGCCTGAATTAAGCTTCTGGAGTCCCAATATGCCTTTTAAAAGTGTGCTTTTGCCTGTACCGTTTTCTCCTACAATGCACAGGAAATCGCCCTTTCTGACGTCAAAACTGACGTTATCAACAGCTCTGGTTTTATCATAGCTCATACAAACTTTATCGCATGATATCATTGACATCAGTTCAACGCCTCCTTTAAATTATTATAGTTCTGCTTCATCAGCGATAGATATGTTTCACCGTTTTCAAGCTCTTCTGACGAAACATTATGACACGAATGAAGCAAGAGCATTTTTGCGCCCGTCTCAAGCGAAACTGCACGGGCAATCTTCGGCTCGGTCAGCTCCTCATAGAAAATAACAGGGATATCATCTTCTTTGATTTTATCAATTATCTTTGCCATAACTCCTGCGCTCGGTTCTGTGTTGTCAACACAAGAGTCAAATGCCGCAGTAAAGCTCAGACCGAATTCGTTTGTGAAATTTTTCATCGCAAAACGTGAGCCTGAAACGATTTCTTTTCGATTTGAATGTGAAATCATATTTTCAAAATCTGCTTTAAGACTGAAAATTTCACTTTTGTATTTTTCAGCATTTGCTTTATAAATATCTTTATTGCTC
>JAXJUJ010000190.1:0-5754 GCA_036309125.1 Acutalibacteraceae bacterium
AATTCTTTTGGCGAATGACTTCGTTAAAACTCTCAAAATACGGCAGTATTTTATCGAGTTTATGCCTTGTCCTTCATCCAAAATAATAGGATTTAAGGTGCAAAGCAGTTTAAAGTTAGAAATTTTTCGTTTAGACGAAATGAATAAAACCTCGCAAGGCTGACGCCTTACGAGGTTTTTTCATAAAGTATAAACGGAAAAGGGCAACTTTAAACCTAACAAATTCCTAATTTACACCGCCCTTGTGCCGTCCTTTTTGTTTTTTACAGATATTTAATTAAAAATCAACTTCCTCACCGTAGTAGATGCAAGTGAAGAGTTTCTTCATTGTAGCGGGATCGATTGTGCGCGGGTTTGAGCCTGTACAAGCATCTCCGACTGCGTTTTCTGCGATAGCATCGATCTTCTCGTTGAATTCAGCTTCGATGATGCCGAACTCCTTGAGTGTGTTCGGAATGCCCATATAATTGTTGAGTTCAACGATTCTTGCACGAAGCTTGTCAACGTATTCTGCTGTGCTGTCAGCTGTGATGCCGATTGACTTTGCGATGTCAGCGTATCTTTCTGCAGCTTCTTCTACCTTTGAATTATACTTGATAACGTAGGGGAGGTACATCGCATTTGCAAGACCGTGTGTGATGTGACCTGTTGAGAAAGCAGCACCTGTCTTATGAGCCATTGAGTGAACGATACCGAGAAGAGCATTTGAGAAAGACATACCTGCAAG
The DNA here is from genome assembly GCA_036309125.1 of Acutalibacteraceae bacterium. Lineage (GTDB taxonomy): Bacteria > Bacillota > Clostridia > Oscillospirales > Acutalibacteraceae > CAG-488. Next base: position 728 of record JAXJUJ010000190.1, read on the forward strand.
GCACTGACCGTAATGCATTTCTTCTCTTGCCTGCATATCACCGTCAAATGACTTTGTAAGCTTACGGTCAACGATATCAATTGCCTTGAGTGCAAGCGGATCTGTGAATGTTGAGTGAAGGGTTGAAACGTAAGCTTCGATTGCGTGTGTGAGAGCGTCCATACCTGTGTGAGCAACAAGCTTTGCAGGCATTGTTTCAGCAAGTGCCGGGTCTACGATAGCAACATCGGGAGTGATGTTGAAGTCAGCGAGGGGATACTTGATACCCTTCTGATAGTCTGTGATAACTGAGAAAGCTGTAACCTCAGTAGCTGTACCTGATGTTGAAGGGATTGCAATGAATCTTGCCTTCTGACGAAGCTCAGGGAAGCTGAACGGAGTGATAAGCTGCTCAAAAGTAACTTCGGGATATTCATAAAATGCCCACATAGCCTTAGCAGCGTCAATAGGTGAGCCGCCACCCATTGCTACGATGAGATCAGGCTCGAAAGTACGCATTGCTTCTGCACCCTTCATAACTGTCTCAACTGAAGGATCAGGCTCAACACCTTCAAAAAGCTGAGTTTCGATACCGACTTCGTTAAGGTAAGAAACTACCTTGTCAACAAAGCCGAACTTCTTCATTGAGCCGCCACCGAGAACGATGATAGCTTTTTTGCCCTTGATTGTTTTGAGTGCCTCAAGAGCATCCTTTCCGTAATAAAGGTCTCTGGGTAAAGTGAATCTGTACATCTGTTATTCCTCCTAATTTATTCTTAAAAAATGTTATTTATTTAACAAATTTATTATACTATATTCACAATCTGATTGCAACACTAAAAATGCTGATTATGATTGATTCGGGATGTAAATATATCCACTTCTTGTTATGTCTGACAATTTATGTTACCTTTGGCTTTGAGTTGTGAAGATTGTTGACTTTTATATATAAAAGGTATAAAATTATCTGTATATAAATTATAGCAGAGGCTTTTGGTGGAAACAAAAGCTTCGGTGCTAAGTTAATTTTAAGGAGGCAGCACTATGTATGTAATGGCTCTTGACCAGGGTACAACAAGCTCACGTGCTATTGTTTTTGATAAGCAGGGCAGAATAGTATCCAAGGCTCATAATGAATTTGATCAGATTTATCCGAAGACCGGCTGGGTTGAGCATAACCCCATGGAAATTCTCTACAGCCAGCTCAAGGCGATAACAACAATTATAAACTCAGGTGAGTTTGATGTTTCTGAAATTGCAGGTATAGGTATCACTAACCAGCGAGAAACAACTATCATCTGGGACAAGGACACAGGTAAACCTGTTTATAATGCTATCGTATGGCAGTGCCGCCGTACGGCCGACTTGTGCGAACAGTTAAAGGCTGAGGGTCTCGGTGATTATATCCGTGAACATACGGGTCTTCTGATTGATGCTTATTTCTCAGGTACAAAAATCAAGTGGATTCTTGACAATGTTCCGGGTGCAAGAGCAGCAGCTGAAAGCGGCAAGCTCCTTTTCGGTACGGTTGAAACCTGGCTTATATGGAATCTTACAGGCGGTAAGGTTCACGTAACTGACTATTCAAATGCATCAAGAACGATGCTCTTTGACGTTGATAAGCTTGAATGGGACGAGTACTTGTGCGAAAAGCTCGGTGTTCCGATGTGTATGCTTCCGACTCCGGTTGAGTCAAGTATGGTTTACGGTGAGGTTGCACCTAATATTCTCGGACTTGAAGAGCTTGCAGGTATTCCTATATGTGGTGCGATCGGTGACCAGCCTGCTGCGCTTTTTGGTCAGGCTTGTTTTAATCCCGGTCAGGCAAAGAATACATACGGAACAGGCTGTTTCCTTCTTATGAATACAGGTGAAAAGAGAGTTGACTCAAAGCACAATCTTCTGACAGGTGTTGCATGGAGTCTTAACGGAAAGACAACTTACTCTATAGAGGGTAGTGCCTTCAATGCAGGTTCAGTAATCAAGTGGCTTCGTGACGAGCTGCGTCTTGTTGACAATGCAAGCAGATGTGATGAACTCGCAGAATCAGTACCTGATGCAAACGGAATGTACCTTGTTCCTGCGTTTACGGGGCTTGGCGCTCCGTACTGGGATATGTATGCAAGAGGAACGATTGTCGGACTCACAAGAGGTGTAAACAGAGCTCATTTTGCAAGAGCTGTTCTTGAAAGCATAGCCTTCCAGATGACAGACCTTCTTGAAGCTATGACAAAGGATTCAGGTATTATACTTTCAGAACTCCGTGTTGACGGCGGTGCAAGCGTAAGTAACATTATGATGCAGATACAGGCTAATCTGATACGAACAATGGTTAACCGTCCGAAAAACGTTGAAACGACAGCACTTGGTGCAGCATACCTTGCAGGTCTTGCTGTAGGAATGTGGTCAGATATCAACGAAATCGAACGCAACCGTGAGGTTGAAAAGGTATTCATCCCGAAGATGGAGCAGGCAGACAGAGATAAACTTTACAAAGGTTGGCTTCGTGCTGTTGAACGCTCAAAAGGTTGGGAAGAAGATTAATAATTATCCCGAAGATGTGTAAGAATATTAATATACATTCTTACACATTGGAGGATTTTTATGCCGAAAGCAGTATGTGATTGGAAAACACTTCACGATTTTATGTTCGATGCATTCAGGGCTGTGGGTGTGCCGGATGATGATTGTGAAATCGTGGTTGATGTCATTCTCGAATCAGACAGAAGGGGAATAGAATCACACGGATGCAACCGATTCAAACCCATCTATATCGACAGAATCAATGAGGGGATTCAAAATCCTGTAACGAATTTCGAAATCGTCAAGGAAACTCCGACAACGGCAGTTGTTGACGGTCACGACGGAATGGGACAGGTGATCGCATTCAGAGCTATGAGTATGGCGATAGCGAAAGCTAAGGAATATGGTATGGGAATGGTCGCTGTGCGAAATTCCTGTCACTACGGTATCGCAGGGTATTATACAACGATGGCAACGAAAGCCGGATGTATAGGTATGACGGGCACGAATGCCCGACCTTCGGTTGCTCCGACCTTCGGAGTCGAAGGTATGTTCGGAACGAATCCGTTCACGATTGGTGTTCCTACAGACGAAGATTTTGATTTCAGCTTTGACTGTGCTACATCAATTACACAGAACGGTAAGGTCGAATATTATGAGAGAATCGGCAAAGAAATTCAGCAGGGAACGATTATTGATATCGAAGGAAATCCCGTTGAAGGTGATGCAGGTGAGGCTCTCAGGAAAATCCGTAAGGGTACAGCTGCACTGACAACGCTTGGCGGTATAGGCGAAGCACTGGGTGGATACAAAGGCTACGGTTTTGCGATGGCTGTTGAGCTTCTTTCATCGATTCTTCAGGACGGTGCTTATGGAAAAGCTCTTGACGGCAAGGACAAAAACGGTAAATCGTGTCCGTATGGTCTGGGGCATTATTTTATTGCCATTGATACAGAGCATTTTCTTGGCGAAGAACTGGCACGAAAAAAGGCGGGAGACATCATCCGCTCTGTACGTGCATCAAAGAAAATGCCGGGTGAAGAACGTATTTATACTGCAGGCGAAAAAGAATGGGAAGTATGGCTAAGCCGTAAGAACAGCGGTGTACCGATCAACGATTCGGTTCAGGCTGAAATGAATAAGGTTCGCGATGAACTCGGTCTCAGCTATGTATTCCCTTGGGAAAATTAGTTGTTTATTTTTTTGGAGGATATATAAATAATGGATTACGCAAAAGAATCTCTTAAGCTCCACTATGAGTGGAACGGTAAAATTGAAGTAGTGGCGAGAGCAAAGGTCGATAACAAGGAAGCGCTTTCGCTTGCATATACACCTGGCGTTGCACAGCCCTGTCTTGAAATTCAGAAGGACATAAATAAGAGCTATGAGCTGACTCGTCGCTCAAACCTCGTTGCTGTTATTACGGACGGCTCTGCAGTTCTTGGACTTGGTGATATCGGTCCTGAAGCAGGCATGCCTGTTATGGAAGGTAAATGTGTTCTTTTTAAAGAATTTGGCGGTGTTGACGCTTTCCCTCTCTGCATCCGTACTCAGGATGTTGATGAGTTTGTAAATACAGTTCTGCTTCTTTGCGGAAGCTTCGGCGGAGTTAATCTTGAAGATATTGCAGCACCACGTTGCTTTGAAATTGAAAGAAAGCTCAAAGAAAAAGCAGATATTCCCATTTTCCATGATGATCAGCACGGTACAGCTGTTATCTGCTGCGCTGCACTTATTAATTCGCTTAAAATTGTAGGTAAAAAGATTGAAGATTGCACAGCTGTTTTTAATGGTGCAGGTGCGGCAGGTGTTGCGATTGCAAAGCTTTTCAAGGTTATGGGAATCGGTGACATCATTATGTGTGACCGTAAGGGTGTTATCTGTGACGGTGATGACCTTGCACCTGCAAAGCAGGATATTGCTGACTTTACAAATAAGAATCACGTTCGAGGAACACTTGCAGATGCGATGAAGGGTGCAGATATTTTTATCGGTGTTTCTGCTCCGGGTGTTGTTACTCAGGATATGATCCGTTCAATGGCGAAGGATCCTATCGTTCTTGCAATGGCAAATCCTGTTCCTGAAATTATGCCTGACCTTGCAAAAGAGGCGGGTGCGGCAGTTGTAGGCACAGGCAGAAGTGACTTCCCGAATCAGGTTAATAATGTTCTTGCATTCCCGGGCATTTTCCGCGGAACACTTGATGTCAGAGCGAGTGACATCAACGAAGAAATGAAGATTGCGGCAGCAAAGGCTCTTGCAGACCTCGTTTCTGATGAAGAACTTAACCCTGACTACGTTATTCCAAAAGCGTTCGACCCGAGAGTCGGTGGTGCAGTTGCGGCAGCAGTTGCACAGGCTGCAAGGGATTCTGGTGTAGCACGTATTTAATCTTAAATATGATATTAAAAATCCACCACAGACAATTTGAACTGCCCCAAATTGTGCGGACAGCACAAAAACCACTCCTAGGGTAGAAAATATTAACATTTAAGCGACATACTGACTTCGTTTTTCAAGCGGAG
>JAXJUJ010000191.1:0-9419 GCA_036309125.1 Acutalibacteraceae bacterium
GGCAACGCACTATTTGAAATCGTTCAAAAATCACCCCGACAAACCCAAATTTATCGGGACAATAAAAACAAAAGCGACAGAAACTTTTCAAAGAATTCTGTCGCTTTACTGTTTTCGATTATTTTATTTCTTTGAAATTCACAAGATCCTCGACCGTAGGCATGGAGCTTTCTGCTCCCATACGGCTGACGGCGATTGAACCTGCCTTGTTACCCATATCACAGGCGGCGTAGATATCACCGCACTTTTTATATTCAAGGGCGAGTGCCGCTGTGAAGCAGTCACCTGCGGCAGTTGTATCCACAACCTTGCTTTTGTATGTGGGCATAATCCTAAGATTTTCTCCGTCCCAGACGCTGCAACCTCTTGAACCGAGCTTGAGAACAACATACTTCGCCTTGCTTCTCTGCATAATTATCTTTGAAGCTTCAAGGATTGAACCTTTATCAGCAGGAAAAATTCCTGATAAAGCTTCGGTTTCATTCTCGTTAGGGGAGATGATTTCAACGCCCTGCATTCTTTCAAGGTTGAAATTCTTTGCAGGACCGCAGTCGATGACTGTTGTTATGCCTTGTGCTATAGCTTTTTTAACACACTCAACAACAACGTCCTCGTTCGTTTCAAACTGAACGAGCAGAAGATCAAGGCTTTCGTCGATGCAGTCAGCTGCTTTTTTCGGGTCAATTTCAGCGTTAGCGCCCTCGTAAACAACGATACGGTTTTTACCCTCACCGTCGATGATGATTGCCGCCATTCCTGTCTGTGTGCCGTCAGTTCTGACACAGGAGGAATCAATACCGTTTTTGTTAAGGTTTTCAACGAGCTTGTTGCCGTTTGCATCGTCGGCAACCTTGCCTATCATTTTAGTTTTTGCACCGAGTCGTGCAAGTCCGGTCGCCTGATTCGCACCCTTGCCTCCGCAAGCATATCCGTAATCTGTACCGAGCACGTTTTCGCCTACATCGGGCACTTTTTCCATGTTAAGGATTATATCCATATTGATACTGCCGACAACTGCGGCACGGATATTTTTATACATAAGCTCCTCCTCAAAGAACAGCTCTGAAGCTTTCAGCAGATTCTTTCATATCCTTGTCCTTGATGAAAAGACTGCTTGTGCCGAGCACGAAAATTTCTGCACCGACCTTGCTGAGCATAGCACCGTTAGCAGGGCTGATGTTGCCGTCAACCTCGATGGGAATATCCTGTCTGCCGAGGCTGTCAAGGAAAGCACGTGTCTTTGCGACCTTTTCTTTCGCACCTGCGAAGATTTTCTGCCCTGCAAATCCCGGACTTACAGTCATAACAAGTGCCATATCGAGGTAGTCGACAAGGTGCTCGTAGCAGTTTACGGGAGTTTGCGGATTGAGCGCAAGACCTGCCTTGATGCCCTTGTCCTTGATTTTTGCGAGTGTACGCTGAGCGTGAATATCACCCTCATAGTGAATGCAAAGGTAATCATCTTTGCCGAGGTTCATCATATCGATAAACTGAGCGGGATTGTTTACCATCATATGCACATCAAGAGGGATGTCTGTGATTGATTTGATAGCGTTTATCATATCAAAGCCGAGTGTTATGTTAGGCACAAAGCTACCGTCCATCACATCAAGGTGAAGCAGATCAATACCTGCTCTTTCAAGCTCTTTGACGGAGTTTCTGATGTCGAGTAAATCTGCGCACATAACGGAAGCAGAAAGAAGTTTTTTCATTGTGATCAATCCTTTGTTTTTATATGACATTATTGTAGCACGTTTATATATAAAATCAAGTTTAAATACACAAATCAAGTATCGACAAAATAAAGTTGTTATGATATACTGAAAAAGTAATTAAACTCGGCAGGTGTGCCGAAATATACAGAAAAGGAAAATGTTTATGAAAAAACCTACGTTCTATCTTGGTGAATTCACACAGCGTGACAAAGTTTTTATCACAGCAGAAAACGGTGTTGATGTTGAAAATGTCAAATCAGTAGCGTTTGAAGGTGAAACACTTTACATAGCACAGCCCGACTGTCTTATTGAGTATGCAGACGGCAAAACAAAGGCTCTCCCGATAAAGGCTTCGGACCTTTTTGCAAGAAAGGGCAAGCTTTATGCGGCAATCGGCAATTCTCTTGCTGAAATCAAAAAGGGTAAGGCAAAGAAAATTCAGGAGTTTGATTCTCCCGTTGTTGATATTTCAGTTGCACTTGACGGTTCAATGTGGCTCATCACAGAGGATGCTCTTTACATACTTGACGGTGATGAATTTGCAAAAGTTGTAGACGTGCCTGAAGCGACAATCTGCCTTGCTGCTCTTGATAACAAGGCAAAGTATGCTGAAACTGTTTTTGTAGGCTCAACTGTTGAAGGTCTTCTTTCAATGAAGGGTAAGCGTCGCCATTGGGCAGAGCTTCTTCCTGATATCACAGGCGTACTCAGCAAGAAAATCAACTGTATCGCACTTGATGCACTCGGTCATCTCTGGGTAGGCTCAGACGAGGGTCTTAACATCTACGACGGCAGAAACTACTGGCTCAACGGCAATGATTTCTATTCAGTTCCTGACGGTGCAATCAATGATATGTTCTTTGCAGCTGACGGTAAGAAATATTTTGCAACAAGCACAGGTATCATCACTCTTATCGAAGGTAAGATTTCATATTACTCATACGGTGCATGGCTTCTTCACCCGACAGTTACAAAGATTACCGTTTCAGATAATGGCACAATCGCAGCAGTAACTCCGAGAGGAATCAGTTACATCACAGCAAAGACAATGACTCTTGCAGAGAAAGCAGCGTTAATTGATGAGCTTGATGAAAAGTATTTCACAAGAAATGAAGGCTACCACGTTGACAGAGTTCTCCGTAAATATGGTGACCTTGATTCAGGTTGGCTTGCAAATTCAGATAATGACGGTCTTTTCACAGGACTTTACTGTGCAAGTCAGTGCTTCCGCTATCAGGTAACAGGCGACGAGCAGGCAAAGAAAAATGCAAAGCGTGCTGTTGAAGCTATGATTAAGCTTACTGAGGTTACAGGCAGAGAAGGATTCACAGCACGTGCAACACGTTACTCCAACGAAGAAAACTTCGGTGACGGAAACCGTGAAGAGTGGCACATCTGCGAGGATAACCCTGACTGCGAGTGGCTCGGTGAAACATCAAGCGACGAGATGACAGGTCATTACTTCGCATACGGTATTTACTTCGACCTCGTTGCAGATGACGAAGAAAAGAAGAAGATTGCTTCAGTTGTCAAGAAGATCACTGATCATATTATCGATCACAACTTCCACCTCACAGACGTTGACGGAATCCCCACAACCTGGGCAAACTGGGAGCCTGACCTTCTTAATAACGATGACAGATGGTATTATGAAAGAGGAACAAACTCACTTGAGATTCTTTCTTTCCTTAAGACAACATACCACGTTACAGGTGACGAGAAGTACGAAAAGGTTTACGAAATGCTTATCAAGAAGCACCACTATGCAATGAACCTTATTCAGTACAAGTGCGAGGACGGTCACGTTGCACACATCGATGACCAGCTTGACTTTGTAAATATCTATCCGCTTCTTGTTTATACAGACAATGCAGCACACAAGGAAATTTTCAAAATGGGTCTTACTCATCACTGGGCATATGAAAGAGTTGAACGTTCACCGTTCTTCAATATCGTGTACGGTGCTTTGACAAACAATTACTGCGATATCGAAGAATCTGCAAAGTCACTTTCAGAGATGAACCTCGACTTTGTCAGATGGCCTGTTTACAACAGCTACCGTAAGGATATCGTATGGGATACAGAGCAGGAGGCTTCAGGTGTTCCTGCACAGCTTAAGTATCCTGTTGAGTACTGGTCAAGACTTCTTGTAAACTATGACGGTAACCAGTTTATCTGTGATTCAGGTGCAGAGGAGTTTGTGGCAATCAACAGTAAGCAGACAAACAAAACAAGCACACTTCCCGGCACATCAGGTGCAGATGCAAAAAGAGCATCAATGCCGTACGTGTTCCTTCTTCCTTACTGGATGGGCAGATACTACGGTCTTCTTGGTGATTAATTAAATTACAGCCGTGTCAGCATTGATGCGGCTGAATTTTTTTAAGAATTATTGATTCTTTAAAAACTATATGTTAATATAGAATTAATTCTGAAGGAGGTATTTTTATGCAGACAGTTATATCTTACATATTGGCAATCATAATGACGATTTCAGGTATGATCACAAACTTCACAGGCATTGATTTCGGCAAAAAGGAAATCAATCTTGACGATTTCGAGCTTGTCTGGAGTGATGAATTTGACTCGGACACAATCGATGCAACAAAATGGAAGGGCGTTTACGGAGGCATAACAAGAGCTGTTATGCGTAAGGGTGGTTACATCCATTCTGATCTCGCAGAGGTTAAGGACGGCAATCTTCACATTTATGCAAAGTATCTTGAAGAAGGTACAGGCGGTGGCCCTGCAGGTTATTACAGCTATATGATGTATTCACGTGATCTTCACGAGCAGACATACGGTTACTTTGAGGTTCGCTGTATTCTTCCTAAGGGTGCAGGACTCTGGTCAGCATTCTGGATGAATTCAAGAGGAATGGAAAACGTTGACGGTTCATCTGCAGACGGTGCTGAGATTGATATTTACGAATCTCCGTATTACCATCAGACTCTTTTCCACGATTATATTTCTTCAAACGTTTACTATGACGGCTACGGTGAGGAGATGCAGGGTGCCAAGATGGGCATTTACGAAGCAAACAATCCGTACGAAGAATACAATACTTACGGTCTTGAGTGGAACGAAAACGAGTATATTTTCTATGTCAACGGTAAGGAAACTGCAAGAACGGATTTCGGTATTTCACAGAGCCCTGAATATCTTGTGCTTTCTGTAGAAATCGGTGGTTCAAACGGTCAGCCAAGTCCTGATTCATGGGCAGGCGACATCACAAAGAACGAAACTCTCGAAGCAGATTTTGTTGTTGACTACGTAAGAGCATATCAGTATAAGTAAAAAAACAGCTCCATCCAACAGGGTGGAGCTGTAATTCATTTTATGAGAAGATTATAAAGTGTTGGACTGACATTGAATTCTTCCAGAGCTTTCTGCACCTCGCAGAGGGCTTTTTCTTTTGACGCTTTTGACGGATTGTTTTTAAGCGTTGCACGGATGAGGATATTTTTCGGCGTGTGTGCGAAGTCGATAAATTCAAGAAGCTGAGTCTTGTATCCGCAGTATTCAAGAAGATTGCCTCTTATCGAGTCTGTAAGAAGGGCTGAAAATCTTTCCTGAATAATTCCGTAACGTGTAAGCAGAGAAAGGTTATCTGTTTTAATCTGAGCGTTCAGCTCGTGCTGACAGCAGGGGACGGAGAAAATCATCTTTGCCCCCCAGTTGATCGCATTGTAAAGTGCAAAATCCGTAGCTGTGTCGCAGGCGTGAAGAGTGATTACCATATCAACCTCAAACGGACATTTGTAGCCGTTGATGTCGCCAAGCTCAAAACGGAGATTTTTATAGCCGTATTTTTCAGCTGCCTTGTTGCACTTTTCGATAACGTCCTTCTTCAGGTCAAGTCCGATTATCGTCGCATCAATCTTTTTGATTTCAGTCAGATAATAGTAAACGATAAAAGTAAGATAGGATTTTCCACAGCCGAAGTCGATAATATTGAGCTTTTTGTAATCGTGCTGACGGATTGAATCGTCGATTATCTCTATGAAACGGTTGATCTGCTTGTATTTGTCATACATCGACTGAATAACCTTGCCTTCTTTTGTGAAGATACCCATATCGACAAGCGGTTCGATGATTTCACCTTCGGGAAGTATATACTGCTTTTTACGGTTGTGCTCAATCTTTGAGGGACAGGAGGGGGTAGATGCGATTTTCTTTTCCTTGTAGAAAATCTTTCCCTTTTTTGAAATTGTTATGTAAATTTCTTTCTCGTCGCTCCAGGCATTGAGCTGAAGAAAATCATTTTCGGTAATCTCAAAGCAACGCTCTGCAATTTTATCCGCAGTGATGTTTTCGTGGAAAACCTGCTTCTCAGTGTACTTTGCAATCTGATAGAATTTCGGCATAAGATTTACCGTGATTTTCTTGAATTCAGACTGCTTTTTTGCAGGCTTGCTGATTACGATTTTTGAAGGCTTGTTTTCAAAAATTCTTTCGATGTAGCTTCTAAGTTCGGACATATCCTCAACCCCTGAAAAAGTTTACTGTGTGATTATAACACAAAAAAACACGTCAGACAAGAAAATTAAATCAAATGAGAGAGATGATAGTTTTGTTTTGTTTTTCTGCAAGTTGTTTATATTTAGAAGCGCCTGATGATGGATGTGTAACATAGGTGATAACTATATCAGAGTTTTTTATCATCCATTCGTTGCGCCAACAGATACGGAGTCTGGGAGGCGTTTTTTCAAAGCCTTCAGGCAACATTGTTTTTTGAAGTTTTTCTTTACTGATTTTTTCGTTTAAGGATGATAAAACGATACAGTAATTAATAGGGTATTGTTCTGATATTTCACTAAGTACTGTCTGTACCATTTTATCGAAATTTCCGTTATTGCCAACATAAAACATAGATATATTATTTTTGTAAAGCATATCTGTTATGGTGTTTTCTAATATTCTTTTTATTGAATCAGGAGCATCTCTGTGTCCGAAAAATGTACAAACCATATAATCACCTACCCTGATTATGGGGGTTATATCCCCTTAATAATTAAGATTATAATCCCCATAATATATATAGTCAAGGGGTGACTGTATGATTAAGTTTGACAGACTTTGGAAAACAATGGAAAATAAAAATGTTTCTACGTATTATCTGCGTGAGAAAAGTGGAATCGACAGTAAAACTATACGCCGACTAAGAGCAAACGAGAATATCGAAACAAAAACTCTTGATAAGTTGTGCAGTGCTCTTGAATGCAGGCTTGAAGATATTGCCGAATTTGTTGAAGATTAATTCCGTCCGTTAACTCGGGCGGCATTACTTTTTATATTGAATAATAATATAAAATGATATATAATTCTTTTATCAATGTGAGAGGTGAGCTCTATGACATCAATAATCCTTGCAGTCAAAAATATTTTCCACGGAATAGTGGCAGTTTTTATGCTCATTCCGATTCTTTTCACAATGGGTGAATCAGGTGACCCGAATATTCCTGTTGAAACATATCCCGAATCGGACAATCCGTACTTTGCAGAATATCTTGATCCTGATATTTCAGCTCACCGTTCAGGTGCAGGTCTTGCACCGCAGAACACTCTTATGGCTTTCGAAAATATCATAGAAAATGCCGATACGGTCAACGTTGATATTCTTGAGTTTGACGTTCAGGTGACAAAAGATGGCGAGCTTGTGCTTCTGCACGATCTGACACTTGACGGCACTTCAAATGCTGCTGAGGTTTTCGGCAGGTCGAATGTTTTTGTTTCGTCAGTGACTTTTGAAGAGACTCAGGCTCTTAATATGGGTGAAAACTTCAAGGGTGACGGAAGCTATCCGTACAGAGGTCTTCGTGGCGAGGATATTCCGTATAATCTCAGAATGGTTACCTGTGACAGAGTGATTGATTACATCGAAGCAAACTGCGGTGATAAAGAATATAAGTACGTTATCGAAATCAAGAGCATCGGCACCGACGGCAGACGTGCTGTTGATAAGCTTTACTCAATTATCACAGAGCGTGGTTTGCAGGACAGAGTAATCTGGTCGACATTCGCTCCCGATGTATCATCGTATATGGTGAATAATTATCCTGAAATTTCAAGAACGGCAGATGCCATAGAAGCGATACAGTTCTATTTCTATTACAGAATGGGTTGGGACTTGCAGGACGTGAAGCCGACATATATCGCTTTGCAGATTCCTTACGGTGAAAATGCTTTTGATAACATCATCAACCTCGGCAACCGTGAAATGATAAACTATGCCCACGAAAACAACATCGCATTACAGTATTGGACTATAAACAATGAAGATGACATCATTCATCTGACGAAAAACGGAGCAGACTGCATAATGACGGATTACCCGCAGATGGCAAACGAAGCTGTGCAGTCGTGCAGATAAAGGTAAAATAAAAATGAGCTGTAACAGTTAGTTTTACAGCTCATTTTTTGTTATTTTTTAATAGGTCTTTTGATGTTTGCGTAAGGGTTAGGGACTTCGACAGGAGCGATTGCATAAAGGTTTTCTGTTCGTGTATTCATCGTTTCGACATACCATGCACTGCCGATTTTTACGACGTTTACGCTTACACTTTCGATCTTTTCACCGTTGATTTTGATGTCAACCGTGACTGCGACTGCATCGGTTATATCGTCGAGAGAAATTTTGTATGTTTTGAGAATTTCTGCATCGAGAGATTTTTTGTATCCGTCGAGATTGCCGTACTCGTTTGTCTTTGCAACCTCGTATGTGATTTTATAATCTTCACCGAATTTCTCTTCGTAAAGACCAAGCTTCTTTTCGCTTGTTCTGACACCTGTGTTTTCATCGATGACTTCGTCAGTACCTGTCATTTCTTCGCCGTACGTTGCGACATTTGCCTCGAGTGCAGTGAACATAATTTCATCAGTCATATATTTGTCACCGTACATTTTCTCACGCTCTTCAGCGAGCTTTTTGAAATACTTGGTGAAAATCTGATCGTAATCGTCCCAGCCTTTATGGTATTCAAGAATTTTGACAAGGTAGGGATACATTTTGTTGATGAGTTTGCCGGAAAGAGTGCCGTCATCGTTTTTGGTTTTGTCCGACATAAAGCTTTCATCGTTGTAACCCTTGAGTGCATTTATGTCATCACCCGGCTTGTAACCGCTTTCAGCATAAATTACGGGGTACATATAGTATTCGCGTATGTAATCGCCATACTTGTAATTTTTGCTGATGATAGAGTTTTTATATGCATTATAACCGTCACCGCGGTTTACGATGCTTTCGACATATGCAACGGCTACCTTTTCAGGGTTGAAACCATTGTATTTTGTTCTGAATGTGACTGTAGTTATTCCTGCAAGGAGTGCCGCAACGACAAAGAAAACGATTACGGCATATAATTTAGTGTTTAATTCTTTTTTTACTTTTGCCATAAAATCGCCTCCTTATTCTGCTTGAGCAGCGCTCTGCTCACGACGCTCAACGAGTGCTTTTGTGATATTTTCTTTCTTTTCACCGACCATATCGTAGAAGAAAATGGGAACAGCCTGAAGCACAACGAAAATCGCAGGGATGATTGTGTAAATCATAAGGATTTTGTCGAGTGTGTCATCAGCCTGAGTAGCGTAGGCAACGTTTGCATCTGTTGAAGCAAGGTAGCCTGACCAGGTGTAAAGAAGCCACGGGCCGAGAGCTTTTGTGAAAGCGGATGCGATTTTTGAGAAAAGTCCGTAACCTGCATA
>JAXJUJ010000192.1:0-2614 GCA_036309125.1 Acutalibacteraceae bacterium
ACATATGATTGAACCCCGTCGGGTGATTTGCAAAATTTAAGGTCATCCGAAGATGACGTGTTTTGGAGCGGAAAACGAGACTCGAACTCGCGACCCTAACCTTGGCAAGGTTATGCTCTACCAACTGAGCTATTTCCGCATATTTCCCGAATGGGATTGCAAAGGTACGCATTTTTTCTTTACTTCCAAATTTTTCTGCAAAATTTTTTCAAAAACATGCGATTTTAGTCCATTTTCTGCCATTTGCATAAATTTTGCTATCTTTATATGGATGTAAACCATAAAAACAGAGATTATGAATAAAGGGAATATGTTATGCGGACTCTTCGTTATGATCGGTCTTGTGATTCTTGGTTCTATGTTTCCTAGGTCAGTTGAGAAATTCAGGTCTTATGACAGAACAGTAAACGTCAAGGGTCTTTGTGAGAAGGAGGTCAAGGCGGACAAGGTGATATGGCCGGTAGTATATAAGGTAATGGCAAATGATGTTCAGACCATATATAATGAGACTGATGCCAATAATGAGGCAATAATTGCGTTCCTCAAGGCGGGAGGCATCACGCCGGATGAAATCACCGTATCTGTTCCTGTTATTTCAGACAAATTTGCTACTGAGTACGGAAGCAACGACAGGACCTATCGTTATATTTCGAAGAATGTGGTGACGGTGTGCACTTCAAATGTAGATGCTGTACTTGCCCTGATGGCAAAGCAATCAGACCTATTAAAGAAAGGTATTGTTGTGGGTGGCAGCAATCAGTGGGAGAATCCTGTGGAGTTCAGGTATGAGGGACTTAATGAGATCAAGCCAGTAATGATAGAAGAGGCTACCAGGAATGCGCGTGAGACTGCAAACAAATTTGCAAAGGATTCGGGTAGTAAGCTTGGTAAGATAAAGACCGCCAATCAGGGAACGTTTACTATTGAGGACAGAGATAGCAATACACCTTATATTAAAAAGGTACGAGTCGTGACTTCAGTAACTTATTATCTTAAAAATTAATTGCGGCACGCCCTTTGCAAAACACTAAGTCACGGTTAGTTTAGTTGTTAATAATAGGGTTATGGTTTTTCCGGCTGGTCTTGCGAAAGGTCAGCCGGATTTTCATTTATTTGAGATCGTGCATTATCAGGATTCTCTTCAGTTCCTTGCCCTGGGTGTATTCTCCAAAATCGATGGCCGTGTCGGAAAGGATGCTGTTCAGGCAGAGATCTTCACCTTTGAATATTGTGGATTCTGCGCGACGTTGGATTTCGCGGATCTTGTCAATGGAATCCTTCGGCACAACGAGATGGCAAGGGATTATCACGGACACCGGGTTGAGGCCGATGGCGTGTGCTACAGCTCTGACTCCTGCCTTGTTGTTGCAGAGCTCGGCAAAGTCACTGTAACTAAGGAGAGTCGCTTGCTGGTTTTCTTCTGTGCCGTCATGCGAGAGTTCCCAGAGCTTTCTCCAGACTTTCTTCTGAAATTCGGTTCCGAACAGCATCAGGTCTTCCCACCTTGTGGACTGTCGCAACTTCAGCACATCTTCAAGGGTAACGGCAGTGGCGGTAATCTCACCATACACTACGCCATTGTCGGATGTCTTTCTACTTTTCTTTTTTCCTGCAGCCGACTTAGATGCACTATCGCTATGATGTGCCTTTGCCAGTTGGGTTGATATGGATGCCAGTTGTCTGTAGTCTGTGGATATTGCTGCGATCTTCCCGTCGATGCGCACAACAATCCATTTCTGATCAGTCTGCATGGTTGATGCTTTGCTAAGATTATTTTCTAGGTCTGTCACTTCCCGGTTTGGCCGGGCATCTCTCAACTCCCAAATATACAAAAACTTACGGAAATTCCCTATACTTAAAGGGGTTTTATCTTCGTGCGGGTGTGTTTGTCTGATTCTGGTTGGACGATAAAATGGTTCCTTTCTGCGTTCATGGCCGGAACAGCTGAAGTTATCAACAGATAAAGTGCTGAAAAACAGGATTTTTGTTGATAAATAAAAAATTATTCGTATATTTGCAGCCCCCAAAATACGGGGTAATGAACATAAATTATTTATTTACAAACATTTATGCCTACAATTCAACAATTAGTTCGCAAAGGACGCGAGGTCATTGTCGAGAAGAGCAAGTCTCGCGCGTTGGATGCTTGTCCTCAGAGAAGAGGAGTATGCGTACGTGTGTACACTACTACACCTAAGAAACCTAACTCAGCTATGCGTAAGGTTGCCCGTGTACGTCTTACTAACTCTAAAGAGGTCAACGCCTACATACCTGGCGAGGGCCACAACCTCCAGGAGCACTCAATCGTGCTCGTTCGCGGTGGTCGTGTAAAGGACCTTCCGGGTGTGCGTTACCACATCCTTAGAGGAGCTTTGGATACTGCAGGTGTCGATGGAAGAACACAGTCACGTTCTCTCTACGGTACCAAGAGACCAAAGAAGTCTAAGAAGTAATTTTAATTTATCACCTTTAATTTTCTACAAAAAATGAGAAAAACGAAGCCTACGAAGAGGATTCTACTTCCAGATCCAAAGTTTCACGATGTAAACGTTACCCGTTTCGTGAACAACCTTATGCTGGATGGTAAGAAGAGTATCGCGTATTCTAATTTTTA
>JAXJUJ010000193.1:0-23958 GCA_036309125.1 Acutalibacteraceae bacterium
ATAAAGGAGTTAGGCGTGCTTTGGTGAAGCTCTGTTGCCTTTTCAATTGAGCCGAACATACCCTTTGCACCGTCGGTGAGCACAATTTCTGCACCGTATGCCTTTAAAAGCTGCTGACGCTCAACACTCATTGTGTCGGGCATAACAAGTATTGCCTTGTAGCCCATGCTGACGCAGGCAGCAGCAAGGCCTATGCCTGTGTTACCGCTGGTAGGCTCGATTATAACCGACCATTTTTTGAGTGTGCCGTCAGCTTCGGCAGCATTTATCATCTCAAGAGCGACCCTGTCTTTTATGCTTCCCGCAGGATTGAAATATTCGAGCTTGGCGTAAATTTCTGCCTTGAGATTATGCGCTTTCTCAAAGTTATGAAGTCTCATAAGAGGAGTTTTTCCTACGAGATCGGAAAAATTATTGTAAATTTTCATGATAAAACCTGCTTTTACCGAAATTTTAATAAAATTGTAACACCTTAACCTGATTTGTCAAGTATAATGTATACAGTACTGTGTACTATTAATTTTTGGTATCGGAAGTAATTTTATGTATAAATTTTTAGAAAAAATCAGAGCATTTATGTACGGCAGAAACGGATTTGACAGGATCACTCCGTTTACACTTTTTGCGTATCTTCTGCTCAACGGAACGAAGATATTTTTTCGATTTTTCCCGCCTGTATATATTGTTAAGAGTCTGATTGCGGTGGGTTTTCTTGCGATTACAGTTTTTCGCTTTCTTTCAAAAAATGTGGAAAAGAGAAGACACGAAGCGGCAAGGTTTGAAGCGTTTCTTATCAGAATCAACTTTGACGGTATGATGTTCAGACTAAGGAAGAAAATGAAGAGGTTGTCTGTCAGAATTTCCCAGTTCAGAACGCACAGATTTCGTACTTGTCCCGGATGCAATGAGCATCTCAGACTCAGTAAAAAACGCGGAATAAGGCGAATTACCTGCCCGAAATGCGGTAAAAAGTTCAAGTCTTTGGTGCTGTTCTGATTCGTTAGTTTTTAGAAAAGAGGTGTGGACGTGTTAGGATATATCAGAGCTCATAAACCTGAGATGAAATTCAAGGATTACGAGCTTTACAAAGGAGTTTACTGTACTCTTTGTAAGTCTCTCGGGAAGCGTTACGGTTTCCTTTCACGTTTTATCCTTTCGTATGATTTTACTTTCTTTGCGATGGTGAGAATGGCTGTACGTGGACAGTGCCCTGGATTCAGAGAGTCTCACTGCTCATTCAACCCTGCAAAGAAATGCCTTGACTGTAACCGTGACAACGAAGATATCGCATATACAGCTGATGTTACAATACTTATGATGTACCATAAGCTACGGGATAATATAGCAGACAGCAAGTTTTTGAAACGCTTTTTCTGCAGACTTCTTATGCCGTACGTCAAATACCTTTACAAAAAAGCCTGTGAACGTGTAGGGGATATAAGTAAGGTTCTCGAAACTCAGATGGCACGTCAGCAGGTGATTGAAAAAAATAACGGAACTCTTGATGAGGCGGCAGACCCCAGTGCAGTTATGCTGTCAGAGCTTCTCGCACATAATATCGAATGTAATGATATTCAGGCACTCAAAAATTTCGGGTATATGGTAGGCAGATGGGTGTATATCACAGATGCGGTAAATGATTGCGAAGATGATATAAAGGACGGAAGTTTTAATCCGCTTAAAAAGCGTTTTTCGGATGAAAATTTCAAAGAATATTGTAAAGAAATGATGGATCTTACGATCGGTGAAGCAATATTATGCTATAAAAGATTGAAAATTTTCAGATTTGATGATATATTAAGAAATATACTTTATGATGGAGTTTACTCCGTGACACTTAAGGTCACAAAAGGGGAGGATGCTGAAAATGAGAAATCCGTATGAAGTGCTTGGACTGAGTCAGGATGCAAGCATTGACGATGTCAAACGTGCATACAGGGATCTTGCACGTATGTACAATAATGATTATCAGAAAATGGACGAGCTCAATGCAGCTTACGATATGATAGTGATGGATCTTGGCAAAAACCATAACAGCGGATACCAGAGTCAGGGTTCTCAGTATTCATATAATTCGTACACTGCAGACGGACCTGCAGGGGCTTCAGAGTTTGGCGATATCAGAGCAAAGCTCAATAACGGCAGAATTGATGATGCGGAAATGCTTCTGGACGGTATTCCACACCAGAGACGTAATGCCGAGTGGTTTTATCTTAAGGGAACGATTCAGCATCGCAGAGGTTGGCTTGAGAGCGCTGCGGAAAGCTTCGAGAGAGCACATAATATGGATCCCGGTAATCCACAGTATGCAGCTGCATTCAAACAGCTCAACAGAGAGAAAAAGGGCGCTTTCCGTCAGGAGCGTAACACTTCAAACAATTCAGGCTGCTGTTCACCGTGCAGTGGTGACGGATGCGATATATGCACAGGTCTGCTTTGTGCAGACTGTTGCTGTGAATGTATGGGTGGCGACCGTATCCGTTGCTGTTAATAGGAGCGCTTTATGAATAATACACTTAAAACTGCACTCGGAGCGATGTGTATAGCACTTTCTACGGCTATTATGCTGGCTTCGTCGCTTCTTCCTTATTTTACCTATGCCTTGCCGGGAATGGCGGCACTTCTGGTACTGTTTATGTCAGCAGAGTGTGACCGCAAGTGGGGATTTGCTGTATATGCAGGTACGGCTATAATCAGTGCACTCATTGTACCCGGAAAAGAAGCCGTAGGAATCTATATCGCGGTGCTTGGATATTATCCGCTTATAAAACCGTTTTTTGATAAGCCTAAAAAGTTTATTTCAATTCTTCTGAAGATAGTGTTTTTTGCAGTAGTTGCAGTTGCGACCTACTGTGTTATGATGTTTGTTTTCAGAATTTCAACAGAATTACTCGAAGAAAGTGAACGATATCTTCTGCCTGTTGTTGCGATACTTGGAGTAGTCGCATTTATTATGTACGACAGAGCACTGATGATGCTCGAGATAGCATACTACAGAAAGTGGCAGAGGACAGTCAGAAAAATTTTCAGAAAAAGATAAAAGCAGACACTCGTCAAGGGTGTCTGCTTTAAATGAGGAATTAAAATGTCGGACTTAACTAAAAATTTTACACGTACGAAGAGGACTTGTTTTTATACGTTTCTTGCGATGTCCTCAGCGTTCAGCCTTCCACCGTTGCTTTTTGTCACATTCCGTGAAACGTACGGAATTTCGTACACTCTGCTCGGTACGCTGGTTCTGATAAACTTCTGCACACAGCTGATAGTTGATCTCATTTTTTCGTTCTTTTCAAAATATTTCAATATTAAACTAACAATAAGAATAATGCCGTTGTTAACCTCACTCGGATTGTCGGTCTATGCTATTGTACCGACATTGTTTCCTGAGTATGCATATTTCGGATTAGTTGCCGGAACAGTTATTTTCTCGATTGCGGCAGGTCTTTGCGAGGTGCTTTTAAGTCCTCTTGTTGCTGCAATTCCTTCAAAGACTCCCGAAAAAGATATGAGTATGCTTCACTCGCTGTATGCTTACGGAGTTGTAACGGTTGTCCTTGTCAGTTCAGCGTTTCTTAAGATTTTCGGCACGGAAAACTGGATGTTCCTTACTTTGTTCTGGGCAGTATTGCCGATAATTTCTTGTGTTCTTTTCTGCGTTTCGCCTTTCCCTGAAATGAAGCTTTCTCATGGTGATTCTAAAGGAAAGATCAAAAAGAAAAACAAAGGAATGATTCTTTGCATACTGTGTATTTTCTGCGGAAGTGCTGCAGAAAACGTTATGACAAACTGGATTTCGGGATATATGGAAAATGCTCTTATGATTCCTAAAGCTTTGGGCGATATCCTCGGTATGGCTGTTTTTGCAATTCTTCTCGGTCTCGGACGCACAGCTTATGCAAAGCACGGAAAGAACATTATGAAAGTACTTCTTTTCGGAATGGCAGGTGCACTTGTCTGCTATCTTACGGCAGGACTTGTTCCCAATGCTCTTGTGGCTGTTATTGCATGCGTACTTACTGGCCTTTGTACTTCAATGCTCTGGCCGGGTACTCTTCTGCTTATGGAAGAAAAATTCCCGAATCCGGGTGTTGCCGCATACGCGCTTATGGCGGCAGGCGGTGATTTAGGTGGTTCAATAGCTCCGCAGATGCTCGGCGCCGTGGTAGATAAGGTTTCTGCAAGCGGATGGGCAGCTTCTTTTGCGCCAACACTTTCTATAACGACCGAGCAGCTCGGAATGAAGGTAGGTATGCTTACAGCTGCAATTTTTCCGATTTTGGGAATATGTACGATTATTGTTATTTTCAAAGTTTTACCAAAGAACAAAAAAATATAAGAAAAGACTCTTGCTTCGTTTAAAAGCAAGAGTCTTTTTGTGTCATCAGAATTCAAAATCAACAACGCATCTGTCAGTGATAACAGAATGAACAAATTCCTTGACCTTGAGGTGCTCAGGGTGTACCTGATAGCCGTCAAGGGCAGCCTTATCCTTGAAAATTGAATATAAAGCAAGGTCGTAGCCGTTAGGGTTGTAATTAAAGCCGACCTCTGCACTTATAAGACCGTCTATCTTTCCGACGAGGGAAGTAAGGCGTTTTTTCATTTCTGCCATGTTATTTTCTTTTTCTTCATCATTTCTTACGTTCCAGAATACAATATGCTTAACCATAATAACCTCCGGGTATGAATATTTTTTAATAATTATAACAAAATAAAAGCATATGTCAATGGAGATGATTAATTTTGAGAACGAGCGGTATCCTTCTGCCTGTCAGTGCTTTGCCTTCGGATTACGCTATCGGTACATTCGGAAAAGAAGCGTATGATTTTGTAGATTTTCTCAGTGACTCTGACCAGCATTTCTGGCAGATACTTCCTTTAGGACATACAGGTTACGGCAACAGCCCTTATCAATGCTTTTCTGCTTTTGCAGGCAACCCTTATTATATTGACCCGTTGATTCTTTTTAAGTCAGGTTATATTGAAAAAAATGAGCTTCCTGTTTATGAAAATAACTCAAAGGCAGATTACGGCAGACTCTACGGTGAAAGAATAAATCTTCTGAAAAAGGCTGCCGATATGGTTGATGAAAAGTCCTCGGAGTTTACTGCTTTTGAAAAAGAAAACAAATTCTGGCTGGAAGACTATGCACTTTTTATGTCTGTCAAAGAGGCACAGGATATGAAGCCGCTTAAAGAGTGGCAGGAAGAAATACGTCTGGCTGATGGGCTCGTTCTTGAAAATTTACGCAGAGAATTTAAGACTCAGACAAGACTTTGGAAAAACATACAGTTTCTTTTTTATGAGCAGTGGAGAAATCTTAAGCTTTATGCGAATACGCAAGGTGTTGAGATTATCGGTGATGTGCCGATCTATGTTTCTGCAGATTCAAGTGAGATGTGGCTGCACCGAGAGCTTTTTATAACGGATGACGACGGCAACCCTGCACTTTTTTCAGGCTGTCCGCCCGATGAATATGCTCCTTTGGGTCAATTGTGGGGAAACCCGGTTTATGACTGGGTAAGCCATCGTAAGAGCAATTATTCATGGTGGATAGAAAGAATGCGACATTCCGGCAGACTTTTTGATATGGTACGTATTGACCATTTCAGAGGATTTGAGGATTTTTATGCTGTCTCGTCTGCTGCAACCGATGCAGTCTCGGGAGAATGGTACAAAGGACCTTCGAAGGAGTTTATAGATGCGCTCAAGCGTAATGTGCCTGAAGTGAGAGTGTTAGCCGAGGATCTTGGTAATATTACTGATAGGGTCAGGGACCTCGTGTGTTACAGTGATTTTCCGGGGATGAAAATTCTTCAGTTCGGCTTTGAGGGAAGTGAAGAGTATCTTCCTCACAGCTACACCCGTCACAGTGTAGCGTATACGGGAACGCATGACAATCCTACAATGAAGCAGTGGTCGCTGATATGTGATGATGAAGCGCTGTCGTTTGCCAAAAAATATCTCGACGTGAATAACAACGTCAATTTAGTCAATGATTGTATTAGAGCGTTGTTTATGAGTGTCAGTGATACTGTTATTATTCCGATTCAGGATTGGCTGGAGTTGGGTAGTGAGGCGAGGATGAACGTTCCGTCCACGTCCGACGGGAACTGGGTATGGCGCCTGAGTAAAGAAATGCTGACTTCACAACTTTCCGAACGGATAGCTGATATGACAAGGCTTTATAACAGAACTTATAAGGAGGAAAAATGATGAAAAAAATCTTTGCTTTTTTACTTTGTATTCCGTTTGTTTTTGCATTCGCTGCATGCGGCGGTAACAAAGCTGATAATTCAGACGCGGCGAAAGTCGGATCGGTCTATTTTCTTAATTTTAAACCCGAAGTTGCAGACATCTACAAGGAAATAGCGCAGAAATATAAAGAGGAGACAGGAGTAGAAGTAAAAGTTGTTACAGCTGCAAGCAACACCTATGAAACAACTTTGAAGTCAGAGATAGCCAAAAAGGATGCGCCTACTATTTTTCAGATAAACGGGCCCATAGGTTTTCAGTCATGGTCGCGTTACTGCGCGGATCTCAGTGATACGAAGCTCTATAGCTATCTTACAGACAAGTCACTTGCGGTAAAAAATTCTGACGGTGTTTTCGGTATTCCGTACGTAGTTGAAGGCTACGGAATTATATACAATAACGCTATTATGGAAAAGTACTTTGCTCTGGATGATAAGGCGGTCAGTATTACAAAGGCAGAAGATATCAGGAGCTATGAAACGCTGAATGCAGTAGTCAAGGATATGACCAGGCATAAAAAAGAGCTTGGTATTGACGGAGTTTTTGCTTCTACGTCAATGGGTAGCGGCGAACAGTGGCGTTGGACCACACACCTTGCAAACGTGCCGCTGTACTATGAGATGAAAGAAAAGAACGACGGTTCTACGATTTTGTCTACGCTTAATGCCAAGGATATTGATTTCACTTATTCTCAGCATTTTAAAAATGTCTTTGATATGTATTTGAACAATTCAACCGCCGAGAAGGGTATGCTTTCAGGAAAAACAGTGGCTAATTCAATGGCTGAGTTTGCTTTGGGCAAGGCTGCTATGGTGCAAAACGGAAACTGGGCATGGGAACAGATTTCAGATGTAAAGGGTAATGTAGTAAAAGCTGAAGATATCAGGTACCTTCCTATCTATATAGGGGCTGAGGGCGAGGAAAAGCAGGGTATATGTATCGGTACGGAAAATTACCTTGCCATTAACAAAAATGCACCTGAAAATGACAGAAAAGCGTCGATTGCTTTTCTTGAGTGGCTTTTTTCAAGCAAAACAGGTAAGGATTATGTAGTAAATAAGCTGAACTTTATTGCACCGTTCAATACCTTCAAGGATGACGAAAAACCCGAAGATCCTCTTGCTAAGGAAATCTTCAGATGGATGGAGAAGGATGTGAACAACCTTGAATGGACATTCAATGCATTCCCGAGTCAGCAGTTCAAGGAGGATTTCGGCAATGCAATGCTGGAATATGTTCAGGGCTCAAAAGATTGGAAGCACGTCGAAAACACAGTCAGAAACAGTTGGAAATCAGAGAGAAAATAATTACCGGGAGAGGATAAAATGGCGCTGAAAAAATACTTTCCGATATTCGTACTGCCTACGCTTGCAGCCTTTGCGATAGCTTTTGCGGTGCCGTTTATCCTCGGAATGTACCTGTCATTTACTGAGTTTACCACAGTGATTGATGCTCAGTGGGTCGGTATAAAAAATTATATCAGAGCATTTTCAAACGATGACTTTATAAATGCACTGTGGTTTACTGTCAGGTTTACCATTGTGTCTGTCGTTACGGTAAATCTCGCAGCCTTCTCACTTGCTCTTCTTCTGACCAAAGGACTCAAAGGTACCAATCTGTTCAGAACAGCACTTTTTATGCCAAACCTCATAGGTGGTATAGTGCTCGGCTACATCTGGCAGCTCATAATAAATGGTGTGCTCTCTTTTGCAGGTGTAACGATAACCTATGATCCGAAATACGGGTTCTGGGGCCTTGTTATTCTGATGAACTGGCAGCTTATAGGATATATGATGGTGATCTATATAGCAGGAATCCAGAATATTCCGTCAGAGCTTCAGGATGCATCAAAGGTGGACGGTGCGAACCGTCTGCAGACACTCAGAAATGTGACCATACCGCTTGTAATGCCGTCGGTTACGATATGTCTTTTTCTCACTATAACAAATTCGTTCAAGCTTTTTGACCAGAATCTTGCGCTTACGGCAGGTGCACCGTCGAAGCAGACTGCGATGCTGTCTCTCGATATATACAACACCTTCTACAGCAGGATAGGGTGGGAAGGTGTAGGTCAGGCGAAGGCTGTTATTTTCTTTGTAATAGTAGCAGTAATATCATTTGCACAGCTTGCACTTACAAGGAAAAGGGAGGTTGAGCATTGATGACTGATAAAAGAAAAAATTATGCGAAGATACTCATTTATACATTTCTTATTGCAGTTTCAGTGTCTTTTCTTGCTCCCGTATTCATTGTTCTTATCAATTCGTTCAAGGGTAAATTTTTTATAAGCGAAGAACCGTTTTCTTTCCCTGATGAAGATACTTTTGCTGGTCTGGAAAACTATATCAGCGGACTTGAGAAAACTGAGTTTATATCAGCTTTCGGCTGGTCGGTTTTCATTACCGTGTTTTCTGTCATAGCCATAGTGATTTTTACTTCGATGACAGCGTGGTATATCGTGAGAGTGAAAAACAGATTTACAAAAGCTTTGTACTTTGCGTTTATCTTTTCCATGATAGTACCGTTTCAGATGGTTATGTTCACTATGACAAAGGCTGCAGGCGAGCTTGGACTTGACACACCGTGGGGTATAGTTTTTATTTACCTTGGCTTCGGAGCAGGTCTTGCAGTGTTTATGTTTACAGGCTTTCTTAAGTCTGTCCCTCTTGAAATTGAAGAAGCGGCTATGATTGACGGATGTAATCCGTTGCAGACATTCTTTATGGTTGTTTTACCTATTCTGAAACCGACAGCCATAACCGTTGCAATCCTTAATGCAATGTGGATTTGGAATGACTATCTTCTGCCGTATCTGCTCATCGGCAGTGAATACAAAACCATACCCATAGCAGTGCAGTATCTTCGCGGAGGTTACGGCTCGGTGGATATGGGTGCATTGATGGCTATGCTTGTGCTGTCAATTATACCGATAATAATTTTTTATCTCTCGTGTCAGAAATATATCATCAAGGGCATTGTTGCAGGCGCCGTGAAAGGATAAACTATGGCAAGTATCAGTCTTAAAAATATATATAAAATCTTTGATGACGGCACTACGGCTGTTAATGACTTTTCCCTGGAAATATCTGACAGGGAGTTCATAATCCTTGTAGGTCCTTCAGGATGCGGCAAGTCTACAACTCTGCGTATGATAGCGGGACTTGAAAGCATTTCTGAAGGCGAGATGATGATAGGGGACAGGATCGTAAATGATGTAGCTCCGAAAGACAGGGATATAGCTATGGTTTTTCAGAGCTATGCACTTTATCCTCATATGAGTGTTTACCGTAATATGGCGTTTGGTCTGGAATTGCGTAAGGTGCCGAAGGATGAGATTGATAGGCGTGTGCGTGAGGCAGCAAAAATACTCGATATTGAGCATCTGCTGAAAAGGAAGCCTCGTGCACTTTCGGGAGGTCAGCGTCAGCGTGTGGCACTGGGAAGGGCAATGGTACGCTCACCGTCGGTTTTTCTTCTCGATGAGCCGCTTTCAAATCTTGATGCAAAGCTCAGAACATCTATGAGAACCGAAATCAAAAAGCTTCACAAACGCCTTGAAACCACATTTATTTATGTTACCCACGATCAGACTGAAGCGATGACGATGGGTGACAGGATAGTTGTTATGAAGGACGGAGTGATTCAGCAGGTCGATACACCGCAGAATCTCTATGACAAGCCTTTCAATATGTTTGTCGCAGGCTTTATAGGCTCACCGCAGATGAATTTTCTGGATGCTTTTGTCAGCGTCAGGGATTCGCAGGTTTATCTTGTGTTAGCCGGTAATGAGATAAATATCACAGGTGTGTACGGTGCAGATGAACGCCTTATAAATTACAGCGGCAGACAGATAAAAGTAGGTATACGTCCCGAGGATATTATAAGTGACTTTGACTACGTAAAGAAAAATGCAGATAAACACATTACCGCGAGGGTCGAGGTGGTGGAGATGATGGGCAGTGAAACGTATCTTTATCTTGACTATGAAGGTGAAAAAGTGACAGCAAAAGCAAATATGATTCCGCAGGAAAACGAGCTTATAACACTTGCACTCAGAACAGACAAGCTTCACCTTTTTGACCCTAATACAACAGTGAATATAATGCTGTAAATAAAGTAAACTCCTCTGTTGCTTTTAAACGGGGGAGTTGAATCTGTTTGTAGAGCTGATATCAGGCTATTATAAGATTATTTGTTTGTCTTTATATTGACATTATTTTTACATAGTGTTAAAATCTATGCGGTAAAAATATACAACTAAAAGACAAGGAGATATTAAAATGAGCATTTTAGATCTTGACGTAATCAAAGGTTTTGTCAGAGTATGTGACGACGGTTATTCAGAGGGTTGGCACGAGAGAAACGGCGGTAACCTTTCATACCGTATGACAAATGAAGAGGTTGAGGCTTGTAAGCCTTACTTTACATATGAAAGACCCTGGGTCAATATGGGTGTTCAGGCTGACAATCTCAAGAATGAATACTTTATGGTTACAGGCACAGGTAAGTTCTTCCGTAACACAATCCTTGATCCTGCTGCTAATATCTGTATCGTTGAAATCAATGATGCAGGCGACAGCTACAGAATCGTATGGGGTCTTGTTAACGGCGGCGGCCCGACAAGTGAATTCCCGACACACTTTATGAACCACAGCGTACGTGTTGCTGCTACAGACGGCAAGTGCCGTGTTATTTATCACGCACATCCCGTTAATATCATCGCTCTTACATTCGTTCTTCCTCTCACATCAGAGGCTTTCTCAAAGGTTCTCTGGCAGAGTATGACTGAATGTCCGATCATCTTCCCGAACGGTGTTGGCGTTGTAGAATGGATGATCCCGGGCGGTGCTGAAATCGCACACAGAACCTGTGAGCTTCTTAAGTCATACGATGCAGTTGTATGGGCTCATCACGGTCTTTTCGTTTCAGGTGACACATTTGATAACGCTTACGGTCTTATGCACACAATCGAGAAGTCGGCAGAAATCTACTGCAGAATCCTTTCTCTCGGTATGCCTATCCGTCAGACAATCGAGGATCAGGGTCTCATCGACGTTGCTGCTGCTTACGGCCAGACACTCAACAAGGACCTTCTTAAATAATTTAAAATATTTGATTTTTACTATTGACAAACTGACTTTACAGATATATAATATCTTCAATATTTTTGAAAAGCTTTGAAGATATTAAGTCTTTTCCGGATTTTTACAGAGAGCCGTCGGCAGGTGTAAGACGGCATTTGAAAGAAATGATTGCCTCGTATCTGAGCTTGACTCCCTAACCGTTTCAGACTGCATAAGGAGTCACGGCAAGCACCGTTATCATAGCTTAGGACTTGACAGAGTCCGAAGAGTGGCTGTTTACAGCAAAATGGGTGGTACCACGGTAATTTTGTTTATCGTCCCTGAAGCACGGGAGTGTTTCAGGGATTTTTTTTGGTTATAAACTTTTTAGTTTTAAGGAGAATATTTATGAGAAAGATTCATGTATCGGACATTACTTTAAGAGAATGTGCAAAATCAGTTGACCATTCACTCAGCTTTAAAGAGAAAATCGAAATGGCTAAGCTAATGGATAAACTTCACTTCAACAGCATAGAGATGCCTGAGATTAAGAATGTATCTACAGATGTTCTCTTGATAAAGACAATCGCTTCACTTGTGAAACACGCTGAAGTATGTGTTCCTGTAGGAGATACAGCAGAAAGCGTTGAAACCGCTTGGAACAGCGTTAAGGCTGCAGCAAAGGCTTCACTCAAGGTAAGTATTCCTGTTTCAGCAGTACAGATGGAGTACAAGTGCGGCAAAAAGCCCCCTGTGATTAAGGAAATGGCAGCTTCGCTTATCGCTGAATGTAAAAAGTATACACAGGAGGTTGAGTTCTCAGCAGAAGATGCTATAAGAGCTGAAAAGGACTTCCTTTACGATATTATCCGTACAGCGATTGCAGCAGGTGCTACACGTGTCAATATCTGCGATTCTGAAGGTGTGATTATGCCGTCAGAGATTTATGATTTCATAAAGTCTATGATTGCTGAAATCCCCGAGCTTGCAGATGTGACTCTTTCAGTTGAACTCAGCGACCAGATGGATATGGCTGTGGCAGGTGCTTTCTCAGCTATCAGCGCAGGTGCAGATGCAATCAAGACTGTTGTTGACTCCTTCAGCTTCCCGACAATTGAAAGCGTAATGAATGTGTTTAAGCTTCGTGGCGATTCAGTATCCGTTTCAAGCAAAATCCGTACAACAGAGCTTTCACGCGTTGCAGGTCAGATGAAGAGAATGGTCACAACGACAAAGAGCGAAAACTCTCCGTTTGAAAACGGTGTTAATGATAATGAAGAGTCACTCACACTTGATAAGAATGACGATATTTCAGCAGTAATCAAGGCTGTTCAGAAGATCGGCTATGACCTTTCTGAAGAGGATAATTCAAAGGTTTATGAGGCATTCAAGCGTGTTGCGGCAAAGA
This sequence comes from Acutalibacteraceae bacterium, assembly GCA_036309125.1. Taxonomy (GTDB): domain Bacteria; phylum Bacillota; class Clostridia; order Oscillospirales; family Acutalibacteraceae; genus CAG-488. Next base: position 12,727 of record JAXJUJ010000193.1, read on the forward strand.
AAGAGTTTGTCGGCACAAAGGAGCTTGAAGCGATCATCGCTTCTACAGCACTTCAGGTTCCGTCAACATACACAATCGAAAGCTATGTTATCAACAGCGGTAACGTAATTACAGCAACAGCAAACATCAGACTCGTCAAGGATGGCGAGGCCATCAGCGGTGTAAGCGTTGGTGACGGTCCTATCGATGCAGCCTTCCTGGCTATCGAACACATTGTAGGACATCACTACGAGCTTGACGATTTCCAGATCAAGTCTGTTACAGAAGGACGCGAAGCTATGGGCTCAGCTCTCGTAAAGCTTCGTTCTGCAAGTGGTAAGCTCTATTCAGGTACAGGTATTTCAACTGACGTAATCGGTGCAAGTATCAGAGCTTATGTGAGCGCACTCAACAAAATCGCCTACGAGGAGGAATAAAGGTGAATTTAGCTTTTTCAACAAAATTCCACAAAGTTTCATCTTTTGCTGATTTTATTAAAATTGCTGATGAACTCCGCTATGAAGGAATTGAAATTCATGATATAAAAGCAGATGCTTTTTCAGGTAAAGCTTCACCCTTTAATCCTGATATGGCTTCTGTTACCAAGCGTACACTTATCAATGCTAAAAAAGCAATCGCTTGTATTGATGTTGACTGTAATATTGCAGACAAGACTTCCGCAGAGGAGAATATGCAGAAAATCGAAACTGCGGTTTCAGTAGCGAGAAATCTCAATGTTCCTTACATAAAGGTCTATGCAAAGAGTGATGAAGAGGATGCTTTTGACTACGTTGCAGATTATCTTGCTGACGTAATCAGCATCTGTGAGAAGAAAAATGTTGTTGTTCTTATTGAAACAATCGGCATTTTTGCGGATACTGACAAGCTTTGTCTTCTTCTCAATCACTTTGCAAGTGATTATATCGGCGCTGACTGGAATATGTACGAAACATATTTCAATGCAAAAGAGGACGCTGAAAAAACAATCAAAAACCTTGGCGCATACGTAATGCTGGTTCATATGACTGATGCTGAAGAGTACGGAAAGCACACTCTCATCGGTGAGGGTAAGCTTCCTGTTGATGAGATGACAAATGCTCTTCGTTCAATCAACTATGCAGGCTTTGTATGCATCGAGTGGGATCCTGATTGGAACAGTGAAATAGATGACCTCGAAATCGTGCTTACTCATTACGAAAGCTTTATGGAGGCTATGGGCAGCACGAAGAGCAAGGAAAAGTATTTTTATAACAAAACAAGAACAGGTAAGTTCATCTGGGAAAAGGAAGAGCTTATTGAAAAGACCTTCTCTCAGGTTCTTGACACAATGGTCGAAGAATTTCCGGATCAGCTCGCTTTCAAATACACAACACTTGACTATACCAGAACTTATTCTGAATTCCGTGACGACGTTGATACCTTTGCGCGTGCACTTGTTGCAATGGGTGTAAAAGCAGGTACACACGTTGCAGTGTGGGCAACTAATGTTCCGCAGTGGTATATTGCTTTCTGGGCAGCAACAAAAATCGGTGCTGTTCTTGTAACTGTTAACACAGCTTATAAAATCCACGAAGCAGAATACCTTTTCAGACAGTCTGACACACATACACTTGTTATGGTACAGGGCTTCAGGGATTCTCACTACGATGAAATTATGGCAGAGCTTTGTCCCGAGCTTGAAAATCTCAGGCCGGGCGAACAGCTTCGTTCAAAGAAGCTTCCTTTCCTTCGTAACATCATCACAGTCGGTTATGAGCAGAAAGGCTGTTTGACTTGGAACGAAGCTCTTGAAAAAGCTTCGCAGGTGCCGGTTGAAGAAGTCTACCGTATGGCTTCGCTCGTCAAAAAAGATGACGTTTGTAACATGCAGTACACTTCAGGTACAACAGGGTTCCCGAAAGGCGTTATGCTTACACACTATAACGTTGTAAACAACGGTAAGTGTATCGGTGACAGAATGGATCTTTCCACAGCAGACAGAATGATGATACAGGTGCCTATGTTCCATTGCTTCGGTATGGTTCTTGCTATGACTGCAACAATGACACACGGCGGTACAATTCTTCCTTTGCCGTACTTCTCACCGAAGTCATCACTTGCCTGTGTAAATAATGAAAGAATTACCGCATTCCACGGTGTTCCTACAATGTTTATCGCTATGCTTCAGCATCCTGACTTCGAAAAGACAGACTTCTCTTATGTCAGAACAGGTATTATGGCAGGTTCACCTTGTCCTATTGCGAAGATGCGTGAAGTTGTTGATAAGATGAATATGAAAGAAATTACCATCGTTTACGGTCAGACTGAAGCTTCTCCGGGTTGCACAATGTCAAGTGCTGATGATCCTCTTGAGGTTCGTGTTGCAACAGTCGGCAGAGCTTTGCCGAAGATTGAATGTAAGGTAATTGATCCCGAAACAGGTGAAGAGTGTCCCGATGAGGTTAACGGCGAGTTCGTGGCAAGGGGCTACAACATCATGAAGGGTTACTATAAGATGCCTAAGGCTACAGCTGAAGCTATAGACAAAGACGGTTGGCTTCATACAGGTGACCTTGCTTGCAGAACTCCTGACGGAAACTTCAAGATTACAGGCAGACTCAAGGATATGATCATCCGCGGCGGTGAAAACATCTATCCGAAGGAAATCGAAGAGTTTATCTATACTCACGATAAGGTCAAGGACGTTCAGGTTATCGGTGTTCCTGACGAAGGACTCGGCGAGGAAATTATGGCTTGTATCATCCTTCACGAGGGTGAGGAGATGACTGTGGAAGAAATGAAGCAGTATGTTCTTGATCATATGGCAAAGCACAAGGTGCCGAAGTACATTGACTTTGTCAAAGAATTCCCGATGAATGCCGCAGGTAAGATTCTTAAATATAAAATGCGTGAAATGGCAGTTGAAAAATACGGCTTGCAGAAGGCAAATTCAGTCGTTACTGCATAAGAACGTGACGAAGACGGTTGCGTTTGAGAAGCTTCGGTAGTGTCGCTTAAGATGTCTGACAGAGGCTTTGACTAAGATAACCTATCCGTCTCAGAGTTCTCTGACTTTGAGACGGTTCCATTTAATCAGCGGGGTAATGCCCGAAGTAACGATTATAAAAAATATGCTATAAAAGAAGGTGATACAATGGAATCTAAACGCATAACACTTTTTGCAGGACATTACGGAAGCGGAAAGACGAATATTGCAGTAAATTACGCCCTGAAGCTCAGGGAGGACGGAAAACCCGTAGTGATTGCTGACCTTGATATAGTCAATCCGTATTTCCGCACAAAGGACAGTGAAAAAGAACTCAGCGAAGCAGGAATCAGACTGATTTCATCAGAATTTGCAAGTTCAAACGTTGATCTGCCTGCATTGCCGCAGGATGTATATTCCATTGTTGATAACAATACAGAATATGCTGTTATGGATATAGGCGGTGACGACAGGGGAGCATATGCCCTCGGCAGATACGCTGACAGCATCAAGAAAGAAAATAATTACGAAATGTTTATGGTCATCAATATGTACAGACCGCTTACAAGAGATGTCGAGAGTACGCTTGAGGTTATGAACGAGATCGAAGCAGCGTGTTCAATGAAATTTACTGCTATTGTAAATAACTCAAATATAGGTGTTGAAACAACGGCAGAGGATGTTCTTGATTCACTCTCATATGCACAAAAAGTTTCAGAATCAACAGGTCTTCCGATAAGGTTGACAACTGTGGATGAAAAGTTGTATAATAATCTGTACGGCCAAGTGGAAAATTTAATGCCACTCAGACTACAGGAAAAGATAAACTAAGTGAGGTAAAAGCTATGGCAAAAGTAACATTCAAAACAGACCTTTGCAAGGGCTGCAGCCTTTGCGTCGGCGCTTGTCCGAAAGGTATCGTTAAACTGTCAGAAACAAAGCTCAATGCTAAGGGACATCATCCTGCAGAAGTAACTGAGCCTGAAAAGTGCGTCGGTTGTGCTTTCTGCGCAACAATGTGTCCTGATTGTGTAATTACGGTAGAGAGGTGAAAATAATGTCAGAAAAAGTACTTATGAAGGGTAACGAAGCTATTGCTGAAGCTGCTATCCAGGCAGGCTGTCATCATTACTTCGGCTATCCCATCACACCGCAGACAGAAGTTGCGGCTTACATGGCAAAGCGTATGCCGAAAATCGGCGGAACTTTCCTTCAGGCTGAAAGTGAAGTTTCTGCTATCAATATGGTAATCGGTGTTGCATCAACAGGTAAAAGAGTTATGACATCATCTTCAAGCCCGGGAGTTTCTCTTAAGGCTGAAGGTATTTCATATCTTGCAGGTTGTGACCTTCCTGCTGTTGTTGTCAACGTTCAGAGAGGCGGCCCCGGTCTCGGCGGTATCCAGCCTTCACAGTCAGACTATTTCCAGTCAACAAAGGGTGGCGGACACGGTGACTACAGAAACATCGTTCTTGCTCCTGCTTCAGTTCAGGAAATGGCAAGCCTTACAGTTAAGGCTTTTGACCTTGCAGACAAGTACAGCATGGTTTCTATGATTCTTGCTGACGGTACTATGGGTCAGATGATGGAGCCTGTTTCACTTGATGCAGGTGAAGTTAAAACATATGAAAAGCCCTGGGCACTTACAGGTACAAAGTGTGAGCGTGAGCATAACATCGTAAACTCACTTTACCTCAAGCCCGAAGAGCTTGAAATCAAAAACTTCGAGAGATATGAGAAATATAAGGCAATCGAAGAAAATGAAGTAATGTACGAAGAGTACCTTATGGATGATGCAGAAGTATGTGTTGTTGCTTTCGGTATCACATCACGTGTTGCTAAGAATGCAATCAACGAAGCTCGTGCAAACGGTGTCAAGGTTGGTATGATCAGACCTATCACTGTATGGCCTTTCCCGAAGAAGGTTCTTGCAGAAGCAGCAGATAAGTGCAAGGCATTCATCTGTGTTGAAATGAGTATGGGTCAGATGATCGAAGACGTTGAACTTGCAATCCGTTGCAAGAAGCCTGTTTACCTCTGCAACCGTGTAGGTGGTATGATCCCCACACCTGAAGAGGTACTTGCAAAAATCAATGAAGTTAACGAGAACGGAGGTGCGTTCTGATGTCAGTAGTATTTGAAAAGCCGAAGTCACTCACAGATGCAGTGCTTCACTATTGTCCGGGTTGTACACACGGTATCATTCACCGTCTTGTAGCAGAGGTTATGGATGAACTCGGTATTGAGGGCGAAACAATCGGTGTTGCTCCCGTTGGTTGTGCTGTTATGGCATACAACTACTTCACATGCGACTTTGTTCAGGCTGCACACGGACGTGCTCCTGCTGTTGCAACAGGCGTAAAGAGAAGTGATCCTTCAAAGATCGTATTTACATATCAGGGTGACGGTGACCTCGCAGCTATCGGCACTGCAGAAACAGTACACGCAGCAGCAAGAAGAGAGAATATCACAGTTATCTTCGTGAACAATGCAATTTACGGTATGACAGGTGGTCAGATGGCTCCGACAACTCTTCCGGGTCAGGTTACACAGACTTCACCTTACGGCAGAGATGTCAATACAGTAGGTTATCCTGTAAAGGTTTGTGAGCTTCTTTCAAACGTTGACGGTGCAGCTTATCTTGAGAGAGTTGCAGTCAATAATGTCAAGAACATCAAAAATGCAAAGAAGGCTATCAAAAAGGCTTTCCAGAACCAGATTGAAGGCAAAGGCTTCTCACTTATTGAGGTTGTTTCAACTTGCCCGACAAACTGGGGTATGACTCCCGAAAAGGCACTCGAATGGGTAGAAGAGAAGATGCTTCCGTACTATCCTCTCGGCGTTTATAAAGATATCTATGCAGAGGAGGAAGCAAAATGAGTAAGACATGCAGATTGCTTTTTGCAGGTTTCGGCGGACAGGGTATCCTCTTCGCAGGTAAATTCCTTGCATACAAAGGACTTATCGAGGACAAGCAGGTAAGCTGGCTTCCGTCATACGGTCCTGAAATGCGTGGCGGTACAGCTAACTGTTCAGTTATCATCAGTGACGAGCCGATCGGTTCTCCTATCGTTGATGCTCCCGATGTTCTCATCGCTATGAACCTTCCTTCACTTGAAAAGTATGAAAATGCTGTTGTAAGCGGCGGTAAGATTTTTGTTGACTCAACACTTATCGACAAGAAGGTTGAGAGAACAGACGTTGATGTTTATTATATCCCTGCAACTCAGATGGCTTATGATAACAATATCAAGACTCTTGCTAATATGATTATCACAGGTAAGGTGCTTAAGGAAGTTGAAGGCTTTTCGCTTGATAATGTTGATGCAGCTCTTAAGAAGGTTGTTTCAGCACGTAAGATCGAGCTTCTCGGTGTTAATGAAACAGCTATCAAGTCAGGCTACGATTACGCTGAATAATTATGAGAGTAAGTTGTATACAGCTTGATATGAAATTCTGCGACACAGAGGCTAACTATGCCTATGTGCAGGAGCTTATATACAACACAGTGAAAAAAGAAAATACGGATATAGTCGTGCTCCCGGAAACGTGGAGCACAGGCTACTATCCGAAAAATGATCTTATGTCTTTTTGTGATGTCGATGGCGATAGAATCAAAAAGACTTTTTCACTTGTTGCACGTAATCTCAATGTAAATATTGTCGCAGGTAGTGTCGCAACCTTGAAAAATGGCAAGGCTTTCAACACCTCATATGCTTTCAACCGAAACGGTGATGTGGTCGGGGAGTATGACAAAACGCATCTTTTTACCCCGATGGACGAGCATAAGTTTTTTGAGTACGGAGACAAAATAAAAACTTTTACGCTCGATGGTCATAAATGTGCAGTCATTATCTGTTACGATATACGCTTTCCCGAGCTTGTAAGAAAATTGGCTGTTGAAGGCGTGGAAATGCTTTTTGTTGTATCGCAGTGGCCGTCTCAGCGTATTGAGCATCTTAAGATTCTCTCGTCTGCAAGAGCGATAGAAAACCAGATGTTTGTTACGGTGTGCAATTCCTGCGGTAAAGCCGAAAATACCGTTTTTGGCGGAAATTCACGGATAATTGACCCGTGGGGCAATGTTCTTGCATCCGCTGACGAAAACGAGTGCATAATAACTGCAGAATGTGATTTCGACGTGATAAAAGAAATACGCAATTCAATAAATGTTTTCAACGACAGAAAACCTGATTTATATACCCTTTGATACCGCAGACGGACGTTTGCGGTATTTTTGTTTTTAAAGGAATAATTATTGGAATGTTTTCTTGTTTTACGCATATCTCCACCCGTACCTGATTTCAATTTACACTGTAGGGTCGATTCACGAACCGACCTTGTGAAATTTAAAGAATCAGCAAATTCGGGTTTGTAGAGTTCTTTAATGGTGCAGATATTAGGCCCCCTTGCCTAAAGGGGGCTGGCACGACGAAGTCGTGACTGGGGGATATTTTAAAAGAAAACAACGATATTTCAATATTTTTTATAAAAGTATCCCTCCGTCTTTTGCTTCGCAAAATCCACCTCCCTTTAGGCAAGGGAGGCAATTCACTATTTGAAATCGTACAAAAAACACTCCGACAAACCCAAATTTGTCGCTCTATTTTAAATGTCTTTCGTAGGGCGTGACGCTCGTCGACACGCCGTTAGATTCGGCACGATATCGCCACGTCTATAATAAACCTACAAACATTTGCGAAAGCAAATATTTCACTTTGCGACAGCAAAATATCACACGCCGTAAGGCGTATATCACATCTGCGTAGCAGATATATCACGTCTTCACTATTACTTATTACTTCTCGGGGTTCACCCCCCGAATTTACACAACAAACACATTTTTTCTCCCCTTGCAGAATATCTATATATCAACAAAACGAAAGGGGAATTGTATGGCATTTCAGAAATTCGGAGTTGATCTGTCAAGATTTCAGCAGGGGATAAGCTTTGATGCACTTGTCAGAGAGGGAGTAGAATTTGTAATCCTCCGCGGTGCATATCACCTTACAAAGGACAGCGAATTTGAAAATTTTTATTCTCAGGCAAAGGCGAGAAATCTGCCTGTCGGTGTTTATCTCTACACGATTGCAACCACTCCTCAGGGTGCAAGGGAAGAGGCTGAATTTCTTCTTAATAATGTTCTGAAGAATAAGCAGTTTGAATTGCCGGTTTATATCGACATCGAGGATGAGCGATATTATTCGCGCCCGAAAGCAAATAACAGTGCCGTTGTGAAAGCGTTCTGTGACACTCTTGAAGCTAATGACTACTTTGCAGGAGTTTACGCCTCAACATACTTTTTTGCAACGTATCTTGATGATTCTCAGCTCAAAGCCTATACCCATTGGGTGGCACAATGGTCAACTCAGCTTACATATCCTGATAAGAGTGTTGTAGGTATGTGGCAGTTCGGGGGAAGCACAAACCGTATAAGAAGTCCGATTTTAGCCGGAGTTAATGTTGATCAGGATTATATGTTTAAAGATTTTCCGTCGATAATAAAATCCTATGGCCTTAACGGCTTAGGAAGTGAAGAGGTTCCGACGGTTAAACCTGTTACACCTCCTTCAGATGTGGGTCTGCTTAAAAAAGGTGATGCGAATGCAGGGGTGTATCTACTCAAACAGAATATACTTGTACTTCGTAAAGCAGGCATAATAATGCAGAATGTCGATGATAACAATATTTTCGGAGAAGGAACCGAAACCGCAGTAAAACAGATTCAGCGTGCTGCAGGGATTGCTGAGGACGGAATAGCAGGGGCGCAGACAATACGTGCAATCAGAAGCTTACTTGATTCGAAACTTCAATAAAAACGGATTCGTTCAGCCGAGTGCTCGTAAGGACACTCGGCTGATCGGCTCCGTTTTTTATTAATTATTTTCTAAAACTTGCCTTTTTTGCTTCTTTGGTTTAAAATGTCTGTGGTGATGTAAATGAATATGGACTTTTTTGTCAACACGAGACTTATAACAGGTGTTGACTGTGTTAAAAATAATGCCGCAAAGCTCGGCTCCTATGGTGACAGGTGCCTTGTCGTAACAGGTGCTACCTCAGCAAAAAAATGCGGCGCACTTGACGACGTGACTCAGACACTTGATTCGCAGGGCGTTAAGTACGAAATCTATGATAAAATCAGGCAGAATCCTACCGTTGAATCCTGTTTTGAGGCAGGTAAAATTGCCTGTGAATTCAATGCAGATTTCATTATCGGAATAGGCGGAGGCTCTCCGCTTGATGCGTCAAAAGCTATAGCTGTCGTTGCAGCAAACCCTGATATTTCCGAGGAAATGCTCTATGCTATGAATTGGAAAAATCAGCCCCTTCCGGTTGTATCGGTAGGTACTACTGCCGGAACGGGAAGCGAAGTGACAGGCGTAGCTGTTATCACAAACAGCAAGGGCTTCAAGAAAAGCTTCAGAAATGACCTTTCGTATCCGGTTCTGTCTTTTGGTGACCCGAAATATACAATCAGCCTCAGTGATTCATTTACACGTTCAACGGCTGTTGATGCACTAGCACACTGTGTGGAAAGCTTCTTTAACCGTTCTGCAAATGATATATCAAAAGCCTTTGCTGTAACGGGCACAAAAAAGCTTCTTAAGGTTTTCAGAAAAATTGCAGAGGAATCTACTGATACTCTTGATATAAGCGACAGAGAGCAGCTATATAATGCATCAATCTACGGTGGTCTTGCAATTTCCGTCACCGGAACGGCTTTTCCTCACGCAGTCGGCTATTTCCTTACGGAAAACTACGGTGTAGCACACGGTACGGCTTGTGCAGTGTTTCTCAATGAATTTATAGATTACAATGCAGCTGTTATGCCTGAACTGACGGAAGAATTTTTCGATGAAATCCGTTTTACGAAGGATGAGTTTAAATCGATTGTCAGAAAAATCACACCGTTTGTTGATATTTCGCTCAGCGACGAGGATATAGAAAAGCTTTCTGTCCGTTGGGAAAATAATGCAGCTCTCAAACGTAATCATGGCACTGTAGATGCGGAATTTATAAATTTGTTATTGAGAAAAATGTTTTGATTTTTCTTGAAAAAGGAAAATATTCGTAGTATAATATTTTTATCAATTTTTGGAGGTTGACAATATGATGACAATTAAATCAATTTTGTCGCTTGTTCTCTCTGCTCTTATCGGTATTTCCAGCTGGTTCGGCATGACAGGAGAAAAAGCAACAGGCGAAACAGAGTACAAAACTTACAAAAACGTTATCTTTATGATCGGCGACGGTATGGGATTCAATACTCTTGAAGCAACAAAGAAGCTTAAGAATATTGATCTTGTTATGGAAACAATGCCTGTATGCAGCCAGTCAGAAACAAGAAGCCTTACAAACAAGGTTACAGACAGTGCAGCAGGCGGCACAGCTCTTTCCTGTGGTGTAAGAACATACAACGGCGCAATCGGCGTTTATGCATTCAACCCGTTTGCAAACAAATGGCAGCATCCTGTTTCTCTTTCAGAGTTTGCAATTGAGCAGGGTAAGGCTGCAGGTGTTGTCACAACTGATAAAACAAGCGGTGCGACTCCGGCTGCTTTCTCAGCACACGCAATCGCACGTACAGTTGAAAAGGATATTTCAAAAGACCAGATGTCATCAGATCTTACTCTTATCTGGGGTTGTGCTTCTGAAAGTGTAACAGCAGATAAGTGCGCAGAGAATGGCTTTGAATATTTCACAACAAGAACTGAAATGGAAGCTCTCAAAGAGGGTTCTCGTTCATTCGCTCAGTTTAATTGGGATGATGTTGCAGAAGTAAGAGATGGTGTTGACACTCCTTACATCGCTGAAATGACAGAAAAGGCAATCGATCTTCTTGATGACGACGAGGACGGTTTCTTCCTTATGGTTGAAGGTGCTCACATTGATAAGTTCTCACATGACAACAATTTTGAAGGTTCAACATCTCATACAGCAGAGTTTGACAAGGCTATTCAGGTAGCTCTTGATTACGCTGCACAGGATGGTGAAACACTTGTTGTTGTTACTGCTGACCATGAAACAGGCGGTATCACATACAATGCAGAAAAGGACGAGTATTACTACACAACAGGCAGCCACACAGGCGTTAATGTTCCCGTATTCGTTTCTGCAACAGATGCAGGCTTTATCGACGGTAAGGCATATAAGAACTGCGAAGTTTCAACTCAGATCGCAAGAGTTATGGGTGCTGATGAGGAAGATTTCCCGAGAATCAAACTTTAATTTTTAAAAGGGCTGGAAACAGCCCTTTTTCTTTTGGAGGAAGTATATGAAGTATACAA